>CATNEU010000110.1 GCA_950097605.1 uncultured Oscillospiraceae bacterium
GCCCTGCCCTTCAAAAAAACTCCCCACAGCACGCCCAAGCGACAAACGAAAAACCTGTTGCTTCACGCCGCCTAGTTTGATTTTTTCATCAGCCCAAAGATCTGCGAAAGCTTGGGCGGTTTGCCATACATCAATACGCCGGCCCTGTAAATCCGGGCGGCCAATACGCCCAGCCCAGCGGTTGTCAGCAGCAAGACGGCGACCGAAACGGCAATCTCCCAAACCGGCACGCTGCTCATTGCGATCCGCGTGAACATCGCCATCGGAGAGGTAAACGGGATATACGAGCAAGCGATCATCAGCGGCGACTCCACGTTGCCGCTGCCCAGCGAGAACATCACCGCAAAAAATGCGAAGATGAACAAAAACGTCACGGGAAGCACCAGCGTGTTGATATCCTCTGCCCGGTTTGCAAGAGAACCCAGTGCGCCGTACATAAACGCATAGATGAAAAAGCCCAGCACAAAAAACAGTACGGCATACAACAGGATCTGCAGCGGCATGTCGAAAATCGACTGGATGACCGCGTTGCCCTCCCAATAGGAGCGATTGAGGTTATAAAACACAAAGCCTGAGCCGAACATCAGCGTGAATTGCACAAGCCCCGCGAGGCCGGCGCCCAGCACCTTGCCGAACATCAGGTTGGTTGGCTTGGCGGAGGTGATCAGCAGCTCCATTGCCCGCGAGCTCTTCTCGTTTGCAACACTCTGCGCCACCAGCTGCCCATAGAGCACGATGGCCATATACAGCGCAAAGATCAGGATATAGGTATAGAAAAAGCTCTGGGTCTGGTCCCGGCCGGTTTGGATAATTTCGCTGTGCATGACCGCCGAAGAGATTGTGGCCGCTTCTGCCGCCGAAATCCCCTGCGCCTGCATGGCGTCGATGCGGTACTTGGTCAGCAGCACTTCGTCGAGCACCGAAGTGGTGGCGTCGAACATCTTCTGATCCTTGACCACAAACCGGTAGGAAAGCGGGGAATCCAGCAAAACCGCACCCTGACAGCTTTCGTCGTCCACCCTCTGGCGGGCGCTGGTTTCGTCTGCCTGGGCTTCAAAGCGGTATTCCTGCCCGAGGCTCTGGTTTAAAAAGTCCGTTGTACCGGCGGCGTCCCCGCCGGCCACATATACGGCCAGCGTCTGCTTTTCCGCCGCGTCGTTTGCGCCGTCCGTACTGTCCTGCCCGCCGGATGTAAACCGCGGAAACGAGAGCAGCACGCCCAGCACAACAACCACCGCAACGGTCAGGCCGATAAACAGCTTGCTCTTTGCATAGTTGTAAAACTCGAATCGAAGGATACTCCAAAACTGTCTCATATGCCGTCCTCCGTATATTCCACAAAAATATCGTTTAACGAGGGCTAATAGACGCGGAACTCATCAAACTCCACGCCCTGTGCCGCCAGAAGCCGCAACAGCCCGGCTTTGTCCTCCACACTGCGCAGTTGCACGAGCAGACCGCCGTTTTTTTCGGACACCGAGGAGACGATCTCGCCCGCCTGCTCCGCAAGCCGGCGCAGGGCGCCCATGTCCGGCCCCGACAGCACAATACGGCTGCGGTCATAGCTGCGTTTGATCTCGCGTATGCTGCCGTCGAGGACGATGTCGCCGCCTTTGAGGATCGCAATGTCGTCGCAGAATTCCTCGATATAGTTCATCTGGTGGCTGGAAAACAGCACGATTTTATCGTGCTGGATCAGCTCGTGCACAATGTCCTTGAGCAGCATGGCGTTGACGGGGTCCAGCCCCGAAAACGGTTCATCCAGAATCACGATCTCCGGATCGTTTAAAAGCGTGGCCGCAAGCTGTATTTTCTGCTGGTTGCCCTTGGACAGCGTGTCCAGCCGTTTGGCTGCATATTCGCCCATCTGCAACCGTTCCAGCAAGCGCATCGCGCTTTTTTTGGCCTCGGAGGCGCGCATGCCGCGCAGCTCCCCAAAGTATATTAGCTGCTCTAGAATTTGCTTTTTTGGATAAAGGCCGCGTTCTTCGGGCAGATAGCCGATTCGCACCGCCCTTGTATCGAGCGGGCGGCCGTCGAGCGTGACGTTCCCGCTGTCCGGCAGAAAAACCTGCATGACAATGCGGATGGTCGTGGTCTTGCCTGCTCCGTTGCGTCCCAGCAGACCGAGGGCGCTGCCGCTCTTCGCGGTGAAGCTGACGCCCTTCAGCACCTGCTTTTCGCCAAAGCACTTTGTGAGCGCATTTGCCGTTAACTGCATCCAGTGTTCACTCCATTTCTTTTGTGGTTCTATAGCCGGCGGATACATTGCCCGCCTTGCCCATCTTACCATGGCGGCGGCGTTTTGTAAAGAAAGCCCACGCGGTAAGTCTGATTTCTACAAAAAACGCGGAGAAGTGTGCCGGCCGGCGCCGCTTCCCCGCGTTATAAATTGTCCCCTCAAACCGTTTGGGGAAAAACACGCTTTTCAAACTCCGCAACCTGCAGCGGTTTGGAAAAATAAAAGCCCTGCGCAACCAGGCAGCCTGCGCGCAGCAAAAACGCCGCCTGCTCGCTGGTCTCCACCCCTTCGGCAACGACGCCCAAATTCAGCCGCTTCGCCATCGAAATCGTATATTGGATCACGGTCCGTCCCTTTCTGGTGGAGACCGTCTCGTTTAAAAACTCACGGTCGAGCTTGATGACGTTGACCGGGGCGTTTTTGAGCATGTTCAGCGAGGAATACCCCGCTCCAAAATCGTCCATCGAGAATACAAAGCCTTCGCGCTGCAACTTCTGCATGGTTGCATACAGGGTTTCGGTGTCCTCTATAAAGGTGCTTTCGGTGATCTCGAGTTCCAGAAGATGCGGCGGCAGCCCATAGTGCCGCACCAGCTCGAGCAGCCGGTCGCCAAACCCCTGGTTGTACACATGGATGCGCGATACATTGACCGAAATCGGCACCGGCGTATGGCTTGCGGCAATCCAGGCCGCCAAAATCCGGCAGGCCTCCTGCCAGACATATTCGTCCAGCGGCAGGATAAACCCGTTGCGCTCAAAAAGTGGGATAAAACGGCCCGGCATCAGCAGCCCCTCTCGTGGGTGGTTCCAGCGCACAAGCGCCTCGGCGCCCACAACCGCACCGGTTCGTATGTCGTGCTTGGGCTGCAGATAGACCTCGAACTCCCGGTTATACAGCGCCTGCTCCATCTCGTTCTCAATGGTTCTCTCATCGAGTTGTTTGGCGCGCAGCGCGTCGTCGTAAAACGCCCAGGTGTGCACAAGATTGCCCTTGACAGTGTGCAGCGCCAGATTCGCGCGGTCGCACAATAGATTGACGGGCACGCCCGGGTCGTCCACAATGCAGATGCCGAAGCTGGGGATAATCTTGTAGCCCTTTTTGTATTGCTCGAGCTTCCCGGTTATGGCCCGGGCGCGGGAGACCAGCTCGTTTTGGTCGGTAACCGGCGTGCAGACGCAGAACACATCCCCGCCGATCCGCCCGCACACATCGCCTGGAAAAAACTCCTCTGAAAGAAGCTTCGCCAAATAGCGCAGCAGCCGATCCCCCTCCTCGAAGCCAAACAGCTCGTTGATGAACTTGAACCGGTTGACGTCCACCCGGAGGATCGTGCAGCGGTTTTGTCCACCGCCGTCCAGCAGCTCCTGCACGCGCGTGGTGAAGCCCTGCTCGTTGCGCACGCCGGTGAGCATATCGTATTCCGCGCGGTATTTCAGCGCCTGCTCCGCTTTCACCGCGTCGTCCACATTGCTGATGGTACCGATAATGCGTTTCATGCCGCCGCTTTCGCTATAGGTATAGGAAAGGGAAATTTTGTACCACATAAACTGTCCGGAGGCGCACTGCAGACGGACAGTTGCTTCCGCGTGCGGCTTGTCCGGCCCCGGACGGTTCAAACAGTTCTCAAACGCCGGCAGGTCTTCCGAATAAATCACGCCGTCCTCCTGCCAGACGCGCAGAACGTCCCTTCCATCATACCGGCCGGCCAGCACAGATGGCAGGCTTTCTGAACAATATTGCTCGCCGGTATCCAGATTGCGCTCAAACACAATCGTACCGGTCTGTTCCACAATGATGCGATAGCGCTCGTTGTCTATCTTCTGCCTCTCGAGCAGCCGGTTTTGTTCGGCGATTTCATCCGCACGTTTTTTCTCACCGATATCCATGATAAAACAAAGGTAGATTTCATCGCCCCGCTGTTTCTCTCCGGCGGGGAGCAGCGTCAGGGCGGACCAGTGGTATTCTCCGTCCTCCCAGAGCTTGCGCACTTCCAGAATCATGCTTTCGCTGCCCTGCGCAAATGTCCCCCTGATATTTCCAACCTCCAAAGACTGCAAAAAGCGCTGCTTGTCGCATGGATGGATCATCCGGGCCGAAACCTCTTCAACCGCACTGGAAAGCCTCCCGGACTCAGCCGGCGTCACATACTTTCCCTTGGTGTGGTACACAATGCGGTAGCTGTCACGCGTCAAATTCAACTCGTACAGCTCATCATAAATACTGCGCAGCGCAATGGTGTATTCGTCCGGAACCAGATGCGGCCGGTCCTCCTGCAATTCCCCGACATTTTGGAAGGTGATATACACCTTCTTCCCGTTCTGCCCGCCAAACAAAGCCCTGCTCTCCATCCAGACCTGGCGTCCATCGTAAAAATGGCAGCGGAAATGGCAGCGCGTCTGCTGTTTTCCGCTTTCGCAGGAGGCGCGCAGCGCGGATAAAGAGAGCGCGTTTGCAACCGTTTCTCGGTCCTTTTCCAGAACCTTGACAGCGAGGACCTGTTCAAACGATGCCTCGTATTCCCCCACTCTGTCCACGGGGTTGGACGCCAGCCCGGATTTCGATACATACCGGAACCTGCCGCTCTGCAAATCCACCTCTGCAACCGCGTCGCAGATTTGCCGAAATGCCTGCAAAAGCCACGGTTCAAAATCGCCTCTAGTGTCGACGTCCATCTTTGCACCCTCTTTTCGTCATCTCGTCATATAAAAGTCCCGCTTTTCCAAAGCATCGTATATTTAAATTTGTACATTGCCGTTTCGAAAATATTGCTGCTATTGAACCATCATCTGCGTTAAAAGGTATTTTGTGTATATACAGTAAGTATTATACCAATCCAGCCGACACAGGTCAACCTGGTCCGCGGCCTTGCCTATGAAACATATTCATATTTTCTGATTCTGTGCGAGATGCCGATTCGCCGGATACCGGCTGCTCCTCCTTGCCTCTAGTATTCCACTTTCACCTCGCAGTCTACCAGCGAGAGGGGCCTTGCCGAACAGGGAACGTCGAACAGAAGCCGCAGCTTTGGGCGAATCGCTTCCATACCGTTTTGATGCGAAGCATACGTCGTAAGCGGCGCACACCACCCTCCCGTCACAAGCAGTCCTTTGTTCTCCGTCTGTCCTCCAATCCAGGCCCGCACAATGGAAGTGACGTCCACCTCGGTGCAGCAGTGTGCGGCGTCCTGCCAAAAACCGACGCCTAAATCCGGCAAAACCCCCTGGCAAAGCGCCGCACCGCCATAAGGGCTGAAAAACACCGAAAGCGGGTAAACACTATACCCCGCCAACCGGTCTCTCCCGCTACTCTGCAGGCACCCGTAGATAGCAGGCACCCTATACAAAAGGAGCTTGGCCTGCCGAAGATGCTGCATCTGCAAACCCGGCGGCAGTGAAAAAAACAGATACAGCAAATAGTCGCAGCAGTTGCTCCATCCCACATACAGCTTTTCACTGTCAAGTGGCATGTAAAAGCGGTTGGCAGCGCAACTGGCCGATTCCCGGCATTTTAAATCTACAATATACATGGGCTCCCTCCTGTCTTTCTATCTATACAATAGAATATGCATTTGGGAGCCTCTTGTTCTGTTGAACATTTCCAAAGGCGCGGAATAGAATGTACCAGACGTTCCTCTGCACAGACGTCTATA
>CATNEU010000111.1 GCA_950097605.1 uncultured Oscillospiraceae bacterium
AATATACGATGTGGAAGATATATATAGCGCCTTTGGTGAAGTTCCTCCCACCCAATACCATACAGACGCCGCCAAAGACCTCGCGAATAAATACCATCTGCTGCACGATGAGTATAAGAGAATCGTTGAAACGCTCGTTGGACAGCTTTTGGAAGCACAGGAAAACAGGGGATTATGATTGTATCTGCTTTCAGCAAATTTATCAAACAGGCCTCAAAGATGCATGTTTTTCATTTGCACGGCAAACACTATGCAGGGAGGCGATATTGATGAAGAAAAAAGCCAACAGCCTGCAGGACCTTATCCAACAAAACAGCAGCGCAAACGCCTATTTTGCCTCGCTGCCGTCCTATGTGCAGGAAACCATACTCGAACGCGCGGAAAACATCCGTTCGGAAGACGACCTTAAGTGCTATGCGAACAACCTGCTTGCAGGAGACGACTGAGCCGGTTGGAATCTTTTCACACGCAAAAAGCAAACGGCGGGCAATCCCCGCCGTTTGCTTTTTGCAGCGGCCGGCAATCCTGCGAAGGCTTTAAAAAATTGATTACCGGCATTGCATTCGTATCGTTTGGCGTCTATAGGATCAATGGTTAGCCCTACATCCGATCCGCGTTCGTTACAAACAGCCTGGCTGCGAAGCCATAGAATGTGCTTAATGTGCTTGAGGCGTGGGCCTTCTCTTCCGTACATATTTTTTCTTGCAAAAACAAGGCCGGTATCGGGTAAACCCGATACCGGCCTTGTTTTTAACTTGTAACCTCCCTCCACTCACACGTTTATGCAGACCCTCTATTTCTCTTTGTGGTAGCTGTCATAGGTATGCGCAAGCATGTTCCAGGTCTCCTTATCCACTCTGCCTGTCACGGGCATATTGGCCCGCAGTTGCAGGTCGCGAACAGCGTTCTCGGTCTGTTTGTCAAATGTTCCGCTGATGGGAACCCTCCGCAGGTCGCTGAAGTAATCCGAGATCGAGTCCAACATGATCTGCACGATATATACGGCGTCCCCCTCATCGCCCGGCTGTATCACCGTATCACGGGATGGAAACGGGGAAATTGACCGCGGCGGCGTCCGTTTGCGTATAATCGCCGTGTATTCCGCGACAATTGCATCCCAGGTTCTTCTGTCCACAACACCGGTCGGCTCCAATCCAAACGCGCGCTGAAACGCGCGCACCGCCTCGGTGGTCTCGGGGCCATAGATGCCGTCCGGCACAATCAGCGGGATATCCTCCCGCTCAAAGGCGATCTGCCGCAAATACCCCTGGATTTCATGCACATTCGCCCGCTTATCTCTCATATCAACCGACATAATAACCGCCGTTTCTCCGCGCAAGATTTAAAATGTGCCTGCTGTGGGCGCCCGGCCCGCCCGCGCGGTAGGCAGATGGGCTGCCCTCTATGGCGTGTTCCACACTACTCCTCGCTCAAGTTATAACCGGGGAACTGACCGGGCCGCTTGACAAAGCCATAGCGCAGGTCGGAATACTCGCTCGCAATTGCGTCCCAGGTAACGGCGCCTACAATCCCGTCGGGATTGAGACCGAACCGGTTTTGAAAGGCAATCACGGCGTCGCGCGTCTGTTCCCCAAAATAGCCGGTGGCCGGCACCTTGGGAATTTCGGGATAGGTGTCTGCGATAAACGACAGGTATTCCTGCAATGTGCGCACGGACGGGTCGGTGATTCCAATTTTGAGCACCAGCCCCGGGAAAAGCTGCACCCCGCCGCCTTCCACCTCGGGCGGCACGGATTCCAGGATGCCGCGGTAGGCCCGGACCAGCTCGTTCCAGGTGTTCCGGCCCACAACGCCGTCCGGCGCCAGTCCATACACTTTCTGGAAAGCGATCACCGCCTGCTTGGTCATCGGCCCGAAAAAGCCGTCCACGGCTACGGGTGGGACCTGTTCATAAAATGCGGCGACCACCGACAGATAGTATTGCAGCACCCGCACGCCATTGCCTTGCATACCCTCCTGCAGCAGGCTTGGGAACTGCCTGGAGACTTCCTCCAGGCGCAGTCCCTCGGAATCCAGCTCCGAGAGACGTTTGACCGTGGTGAATAGATACGCAATTTTCCACCAGGTGGCTTTCCCAACAATGCCGTCGGGCGTTAGATTGAAAATGCGCTGGAACTCCGTGACCGCGTCGGCGGTCTCCTGTCCATAGACGCCGTCCACCGGATAAATCTTGGGTATTTTGGGATAGTTGCGGGAAATCCGGTTGAGACGAACCTGAATGGTCTTCACATCGTTGCCGGATTTTCCGATGCCGAGCGCCACGCCTGGGAAAGAAGGCGAGTTGATCGCCACCGGCGCATCGGTCACTATGTTGATATCGTTTCCATAGTAGTTGGTCAGGATGCTGTAGGGGGTATAGCCCTGGTCTGCGAGCGCCACTGTCCCCCACTGGGACAGGCCCTCGCAGGTGACGGTGGTGCCGTTGCAAAACTGTGCGAAAAGAGGCTCTACAAAGCCCTGGCGCCGCAAATAGTCGTTGAAAATCTCATCGACAATCTGGCTGATGTTCTCGTAGATATCCCGCCCCTGGACATAGGCTTGGTCAAACTGCGTGGAATTGGTTATATCGAAATCATAGCCCCTGCTGCGGTACCATTCGGTATAGATGCGGTTGAGCGCAAAGGAGATCTGCGCATAGATATTCGCGCGCAGGGCGTTTTCGGGCCACGTTGGGTATATCTCGCTCGAGGCCACATTTTTAATATAGTCGGGAAACGTCACGGTAACATTCTGAGCATATGCATCCGGTCTGCCCAGATGAACGGTGATATTCGCAGGTATAAACGGTTGGCCGTTCAATACAGTTCACCTCGCATCTCATGTTTCCTATCAGGAAAAGGCAGATTACAGATCCTGCGGCGCGCTTTCAAAAATGATATTGTCCGCATTCTCCCGGTCGGTATTTTCCGGAAACGGCACAAGCTCCACTGGTTGGATCGCCACGACGCCTGAAAATACCGGCACGTTGACGTTTTGAACCGCATAGAAGCCGTCCTGCTGCACCCGGATGTTATAGGTGGCAAACGGCCTGCTGTTGCCGGGCGATTCCGAAAGCGACTGTCTGGGCGTCGGCACCGGAATGAGCGGCGTATCGCCGTCTTCGTTGCTCTCCACAATCCGATACAGCACCGGGTTATCGTCAATCAGCCGGCTGACGGTCACATGGGCGCCGGGCACCGGCACTGCGCCGCGCCCGGTTTTCACCTCAACACGGAGATAGCCGGTCTCCTCGTCGTCGGGCAGCCCCGGAATCGGCGCGGCCCCGCCCGTATCCTGCTGGAATGCCGGGCCGGGCTGCGGCCTTTGATCCGATTCCGGTTCCGTCCAGGCCTCCGGAGGGGGCGTCTGCACCGACATTCTCGGTGTTCTGGATGCTGCCGCCGGCGGTCTCGCCGGCGGTTCCATCGGTTCTGTCGGCATCCGGTTCTCAAAGGCTGGCACAACCGGTTCAAACCGCTCCCCAACCTGCGCGCTTCCATCCCGTTCCCAGCCGCGCGGCGGCCAGCAGGGCTCTTCTGGTTCTTCCACCGGCATCCGGGGAGACGGCCGCAATGGAGGACACGGCGGCTCAATCGGTTCCGGTCCGGGTGGCTGCGGCAGCACCGGCGGACGGGGCGGCGTTGGCGGCTGCGGGGGTGCAGGCGGCATGGGCGGACGGGGCGGCATAGGCGGCATGGGTGGTTGCGGACGGGGCGGCATAGGCGGCGTTGGCGGTTGCGGCGGCATAGGTGGTTGTGGGCGCGGCGGCTGCGGCGGACGCGGGGGTTCAGGCGGCTGCAGCGGACGAGGCGGACGGGGCGGCTGCGGGGGCATAGGCGGTTGCGGGCGCGGCGGTTGCGGCGGCCTGCCTCCGCCGGGCAGTCTGCTGCCCGCAGCGTTGCCGGTGTTCTGCCGGTTATACAGTTGCAGCAGCTCGTCTTTGTATCGCTGGGTCAACTCCTCCATGGACTGGGAACGAGCGTTTTGATGCGCCCCTTTTTTCTCCATAAAATCCTCTCCTTATACCTGCGCCGGATTATTTCTGAATCTGCTGTGCAGAAGGCACATGGTTATCATATTTTTCTGATTGGCTCTGCCTGCAAGAAAACAGGCAGGGTATACGCCGGTGTTTTTTGCCCATTGCCCTGCGCTGTTTTCACTGTTTTTCACGCGGCTGCTCTCCTGGGGGGTGGACCAAAGTGCCGCAGCAGCTCTCAACCACAGAAAAACGCCTATACAACCCATATGCGCTAAGACGGCGATTTATACGCAAAAACCCGGCGGCAGACGGTTGACTTCCCCGGAAATTGTGCTATAATACATTTAACATCTAAGTTAAATGTTAAAGAAAGGCGGTGGATTGGGTGGGCATCCAACAGACGCTGGCAGCCCTGTCGGACCCAACGCGCAGGCAGATTCTGAACATGCTCAAATCCGGCAGGCGCTCCGCAGGCGAAATTGCAAACGCCTTCCCCATTTCCGGCGCCGCCGTCTCCCGGCATCTCTCGGTTTTGAAACAGGCGGACCTGGTGCGGGACGCCCGCGAGGGCAAATTCATCTATTATGAAGTCAATCTGAGTGTTTTGCAGGAACTCTTGGCCTGGCTGCAAGATTTTTAAAGGGGAGTGTTTTCATGAAACGGGTATACGTTCTTTGCTGGATTCTGACAGGGCTTATGCTGGCCGTCGCGTGCGTTTTCTTTCCGTGGCTGCCGGACGAAATCGCCGTCCAGTGGAACAACGGCGCAGTCAGCAATACAGCGGGCAGATGGATTGTCTTTGCGCTGCCCGCCCTGACCGCCGCCATCATTGGGCTGCATACCCTGCAAATTGGGAAAACCGAAACCGAGCGCAAGTTCCAGCATTGGTTTTTGATGGTTCCCATCCTGCTGTTCGGCGTGCAGGCGGTTATCCTCTCCAACGCCATGGGTTATATCGACCTCTGTTCAGTGGATTTCTGGTTTGCGCAAACGGTTGCGCTGCTGTTGGCCGGCGGACTGCTGCTGCTCTTCGGCAACTCGCTTCCCAAGCTGGCCAAAAATTACTACTGCGGCGTTAAAACGCCTTGGGCCTATGCAAGCGACGACCTCTGGACCAAAACGCAGCGGTTTTCTGCAAAGTTGTGGTGTGCGGCAGGCATCGTCATCATGCTTTTGTCCTTCATCCGCTGGGACGGCATCTCCGCCGTAGTGGTTGGGATCGTGCTGTTGATATTCGTGCTGCCCCGCGTTTACAGCCAGAGGCTATATGCCAAAACCCGCAAACCATAAGCCGGAAAGACGCCCCCATGCCAGCGAATGCATAAAGCCGCCGCCTGCATACATGCAGGCGGCGGCTTTATGCGTTTAAATTGCAGGCTTCCGGGCGCGTTGCCGGACATCCCTATTTTTTACTCTTCCCTATCCATTGTAACGCAAACCGGATAATGGTCGGAAAGGAAAACGCCGTCCACGCAGTCGTCCCAGATCTCCGCCGGTGCGCAGCGCCATGCCTCCGAAACAAAGATATAGTCAATTTTGCTCCGTAAGGCGCCATAGTCGTGGAACGATACCGGCTGGTTCGCCGTGGCATCAGCCAATACAAACGGCTGGTAGGCCGCCACGGCGCGCAGCTCGGTGCTTTCGGGCGTTGCGTTGAAATCCCCCATCAGCACCGCCGGCAGCTTCCATTTTTCATAGTCCGCGCCCATTCTCTGCAAAATCGGGCTGATACCCTTGATACGCGCGATCTCCCCTTCGTGGTCGAGATGGGTGTTATAGACCCTAAACGGCTTCACACTGCCATACTCCCGC
>CATNEU010000112.1 GCA_950097605.1 uncultured Oscillospiraceae bacterium
TGCACGCCGGTACGACCAGTCCGAGCTGCGGATCCGCAACACCATCCGGGCCGCGCTCGAGCTTCCGCCGATACCGGTAAAAAGGGCGCAATCAAACGACGCATAAAAAATGTATATGAAATACAGTTTTGAACAAGCTGCTGGAAATCACCCAGCCGGCTCATGGTTTATTCATTCGATCCATGCCGAAAAACAGCGAAACATACAGGAATTATTCCAAGCTGTCTTACCATAGAATATACCAGATCCATCAAGTTTTTTGAGGAGGAGGGACAGCATGAAAACCGCCGCCGCCTATATACGGGTCAGCACCGATGAACAGACGGAATACAGCCCCGACAGCCAGCTCAAGCACATCCAGCGGTACGCGGGCAGCCACTCGCTGGAGATTCCGCCCGCCTATGTCTTCATAGACGAGGGAATCAGCGGAAAAACCGCCCAAAAACGGCCTGCCTTTCTACAGATGATTCACGCAGCCAAAACCGGTGCGTTCGATGTGATTCTGGTCTATTCGCTGTCGCGTTTCGCGCGCAGCCGGGAGGACAGCGTCGTCTATAAGCGCATGCTCCGCAAGGACCTCGGAATCGACGTGATCAGCACCACGCAGGACCTCGGAGGCGACAAGACTTCTATTTTAATGGAAGCGCTGCTCGAGGCAATGGATGAATACTACAGCATCGACCTGGGCGAAAACGTCAAACGCGGCATGGCCGAAAAGTTCAGCCGCGGCGAACCGGTCTGCGCGCCGCCGTTTGGGTACCGTATGGACGGCAAAGCCTTTGCACCCGATCCGGAGGAAGCCCCGGTGGTCCGGATGATCTTTTCGGAATTCTGCGCCGGGGCGCCGGTACGCGAGATCGCCGCCATGCTCGGGGCCATGGGACTGCGCACAAAGCGCGGAAACCCGTTTGAAAGCCGCTCGGTACGGTATATCCTCCGCAACCCCGTCTATCTGGGAAAGCTCTGCCGAAAGCAGCAAAGGCGGTTTCCGGAAGCGGAAACGACTTTTCTCCACTCCCCCGCCGTCCATCCGCCGCTGGTGGACGAAACGCGCTGGATGCAAGCCCAGGAGCTGCTTGTGCAAACAGCCGGGCGCCCTGCCGCATCCCACGCGCCAGCCCTGCAGACGCCGCTGCACGGGCTTGTACGTTGCAGCAACTGCGGCAGCCGCTTGGTTGCTTCGGGAAAACACTCGCTGCAATGCCACGCCTATGCCAAAGGCCGCTGTACGGTTTCGCACAGCATTTCCGTGCGGCTGCTCGAACAATCGGTTTTCCAGGCGCTGGAGCAGGTCTTCGGAACCGCGTGTCTACCGCGCCTGCCCGCCGCATCACAGGATAACAGCCCCTGCGCAGCGTTGCTGCGGCGGCAAATCGCCAAGGAGAACCGGCGGCTGATAAAGGCCCGTGAAGCATACGAAAATGGGGTAGACAGTCTGGACGAATACGGCCGGCAGAAAAAGGGCATTCAAAGCCGTCTGGCTTTTCTGCAGCAAAAGCTGCAAAACACCCCCTCCATATCCGATCCGCCCGGCCAGGAGAAGCCGTTTCTCTCGCTGCTTCAGGGCGAAGCCATTGCATGCCGGGAAAAACAGGAACTGCTGCAATCCGTGCTGCACAGCATTGTCCTGGACCGCAGTGCAGACCACCTGTCCATATACCTCAACGCCTGAATTCCTCTCTCGCCGCCATCAGGAGGACCTGATGGCGAGCTGAGCGCCGCAACCCGCTATCTTTCGCAGCGGTTTGCCACCCCCTATGGGGAAATCAAAGGCATCCTGACTGACATTGGTACAGAAGAATAGGCGCCACAGGTGTGTCAGTCTTCTTCACAAGCTGTCCGCGGCGTTGGTTCAGTCCCTCACAGCCTCCTCCTGCCATATACGAGACCCTTCCGCCACCCCCGCGCAACCGCCTGCTCCCTAGCAAACAAACATATTCAAAATAATTACATTTCCGACTTTTTCCCTGCAATTGTTAACGAATGTTGCTGTATATGAATTTTTCTGCTATAATTGATGAAAATTAATAGGATCCCATCTGCCGCAGCAGACCTCTGCAGAGGGAAACGACAGGAGGAATCGAGATGCCCAAAAATTACTTATCGAATTTCGCTGCCCAAAATGGTCTCTCTTGGGATGCCAAACGCGGCGCCGCATACGGTATGTTTCAGGACTACCGCATAACGGCGCTCTATCTGGCTTCCAAGCAGTATATGGTCAACATGAATGTACATGTAGAGGAACCCGAACGCGTCGCCGAGCTCGCCGCGTACCTCAACGGCCTGCTCTCCACCTACCCGGCGCTCAACCATGCCAATTTTCAAAACAACACCATCACCATTTCTGTAAAATCGGAAGGCGCGCAGGATGTCGACACGCTCTCCCGGCTGTTGCAGGAAATTGCCGGGCACTGCCGGTACAACAACTATGCAAACTGCTGTAAGCAATGTGGTTCCACCGAAAACCTCTCGATATACGGCGTCGTCGGACAATGCGAGACGCTGTGCAGCGATTGTTTTGAAAAGTATACAGTGGATCTCGCACAGGCGTCCGCTCAGAAAAAAGACAACCCGGTGGCAGGCATCGCAGGCGCGCTGCTGGGCTCTCTGATTGGCGTCGTACTCTGGGTAGCCGTCTATCAGATCGGCTTTATCGCCGGCATTGTCGGGTTCGTCATGGCGGTGTGCTGCATCGGCGGCTATCAAAAGTTCAGCGGCAAGCTCACAAAAACCGGGTTGATTCTCTCGATTGTCATTGCAATCGTCATGCTGTTCGCCGCTGAGTACATTTCGGTCGGCATTGAAATCTACAATGTTTTCAAAGAGTATGACGTATCGTTTACCATCATCAGCGGACTGCGCGCAGTCCCGACCTTTCTTGGGGAATCCGAAATTCTCAGCGCGATGCTCAAAGACCTCGCGATTGGCTATGTGCTGATGGCAATATCCAGTGTCAGCTATATCCGAAACGTCTTCCGCAAAACCTCCAACGAGCAGGAAGCAGTCCGCCTGGCCTAAATTCAGAATATATTGAACTAGAAAAGCCTGCAGAACGCCTGCAGGCTTTATTTTTATCCCATCCACACCGTTTGCAAAGTCAGTCTGTTTTTCTCAATCGCCATCTGGGAGCATCCTTCATTATTCAAAAATTGTAAATTCAGGGCAGTTGGATCATCAACCCAATTTATATGCATAAAATATCCGAAGTTTTCATACTGAAATTATATAAATTCACAAAGATTGACCAATCCCTTATGCCAATCGTCCTTTTTTCTTGCGCCATTTTTGCAAAGCGGTTATACTTTCTTTGTATATATTAGCAGCGCACATTTTCAAAACTATACCAACGGGGGGTTTTCATGAAAATCAAATCCGGATTTCTCTTGCGCAAAGTAGCCGGTTCCGAAATGGCGGTACCCATCGGCAGCAGAACGGTGGATATTCACGGAATCATCGCGCTGAACGAAACAGGGGCGTTTCTCTGGCGGCTGCTGGAGCAGGATTGCAGCCCCGAGGCGTTGGCGGCCGCCCTCGCCCGGGAATTTGAGGTGGATCTCGAGCAGGCCCGCGCGGACGTGAACGTCTACCTTGCCAGCCTGCAGACACAGGGGCTGATCGAACCATGAGCACGCCCGCCGAAAAAACAGCCGGACCCGCGTGGTTTTGCTATGCACAGGATTTGAAAAAACAGGCGCAGACCGCACAATCCCCGATCATCGCCACGTTTGAGCTTACGCCGCGCTGCAATTTTGCGTGTTCCATGTGCTATGTGCGGCTTTCGCCGCAGCAAATGAAACCCATTGGCCGGGAGCACACAGCCGCAGAATGGATCGAGCTTGCCAAGCAGACAGCAGAGGCCGGCACACTGTTTCTGCTGCTCACCGGCGTCGAACCCTTTGTGCGGCCCGATTTTCGGGAGATCTATGAGGCGCTGTCCGAACTGGGCTTTTTGCTCACCATCTATTCCAACGGCTATCTGATCGACCGGAACACAGCCGGCTGGCTGGCGGAACGGCCGCCTCTCAAGCTGCGCATTACCATGTACGGCGCCACCAACGAGACCTACCAAAGGGTGTGCGGATGCCCAGACGGGTTCACCCGTGTCGCACAGGCCATCTCGTTGTTGCAGCAACGGCGCATACCGCTTTCGCTTTCCTATACAATGATCCGCGAAAACCAGCAGGATTTCCCGCTTTTCCAGCAATTTGCCGCCGAACGCGGGCTTTCCTACATATATACCTCCAACATCGTCAAGCCTGTGCGCGGCGCCTCCTCCAGGGCGGAGCAGGTTCGTATTGATTTGAACAAGCAACTGCAAAACGATCTGCACGACCGGACCAAACGCATCCCGGGCTTCGTCGGCGTATCGGATGATCCCCTCGCCCACTGCGGCAGCAACCGCTGCGGCTACTGGATCACTTGGGATGGAAAAATGAGTCTCTGTTCCTTTATGGAAACCCCGCACACCCGCCCCTTTGAGGAGGGGTTGCCGGCCGCGTGGGAGCAGCTCCAGGCCCGGCTTTCCTCGCTGCGAAAACCGGCGGCGTGCGCCTCATGCGAGGACGCGGCGTTCTGCGCCTCCTGCCCCGGCATGTTCTGCGCGGAAACCGGCCGCCCCGATCAGACCTCCCCCGCGATCTGCGAACGCGCGGCGCTGCTGCACCGGCACTATGCGCCGTCTGGGGAGCGCGACGCAGAGCCGGTGAGAGGCGGTGCAACCACAGATGTCTAGTCGTTTTCAGGGTTCCATTGCAGGCTTGCCGGTGTGGATGACCTACAACGGCGTAACCTCCCGGTTCCGGGAGACACTGCGTATGTTTGAGGACGCTTCCCCAAAACAACCGGCGATGCATATGGACTATGCATTCTGCGCTTCCTCTCTCCTGTTTCCGGATCCAAGCGCCCGTATCAACAATATGCGCTTCCAACTGGACCCAAACACGGGGCAATGCCGCATGTGGGAGGACGGCAGCCCCCTTCTGCTGAGCGCACAGCCCGGCTGGGAACAGGTCAAAATCCTCTCCTGCCTGCCCGTGCTGCCCGAGCGGATCGAAAAAAACCTCTCCATGCTGGCTTTCCAGTCCCGTTTCTGCCTGGCAGACGGCCTTTTTATGCACGGGGCCATTGCGGAACTGCAAGACCGCGCCGTGGTTTTCACGGGGTCTTCCGGCGTGGGGAAGTCCACACAGGCAGCGCTTTGGAAACAGCATCTCGGTGCCCGTATCCTCAACGGCGATAAAACGTTCCTCCACTGCGGACGCGGCGAAATCCGTGCGTTCGGTTCTCCTTGGAGCGGCTCCTCCCCAGATTTTTTCAATGCCTCGGCGCCGCTGCAAGCGGTCGTTGTTCTGCGGCAGGCGGAGGAAAACCAGATGCGCAGGCTGTCCATACCGGAGAGCCTCTCTCTGTTTGCCACCCACTGCTATTATCCCTATTGGGATGCTGCGCTTGTGGAAAAAACAATGGACAGCTTAGACCGGCTTTTGATGCATACGCCGGTGTACCTGCTGTGCTGCCGTCCCGACAAGCAGGCCGTCGAAACCGCTTACTGGGAAATTTTTACAAGCTAGGCCGCACCCCTCCGCCGATACTCCGTTCCCCTGTGCCCCGGACCGTGCGCCGGTGCGCAAACAACCGCTTGTTTTTATTTAAGGGAGGTGATTGCCATGAGAAAAGCCTATACACCGCCAACCGCACAGGCCTTCGACATCCAGCTTTCCGAAAGCATCGCGGCAAGCTGCGGTTCCTCCGGTGAATACTAT
>CATNEU010000113.1 GCA_950097605.1 uncultured Oscillospiraceae bacterium
AGCTGCTCCATACTCACGGGGTAGAGGGCGAGGGCAAACGCCATTTCGCCGCTGTCGACGCGCTGCTTGAGCTCGCCAAGGCCGCGTATGCCTCCCACGAAGTCGATCCGCTTGTCGGAGCGGAGGCCGCTTGCGGTTGCCGGCTGCGATAAGATTTTAACGGTGGATACTCCCTCGGTGGAAACCACGGTGCCCTACCGCAAAATTGCCGAACACCTTGCGCAGGGACAAAGGCAGCTTTCCACCATGCGGGTCGACCACACGATCGACCTGGGAGATTTCGACACGGTCTGTCCGCCGGATATCGCGGATATCATTCTCTCGGCGGACCTGTATGTAAATGGGGAGTCGGCAGCGCTTTATAATGCGCTGCTGTTTTAAACAGGCCCGTGCACGCAACAGGCGCGGATACATAACAAACAAGGCCCGCAGATAAACTGCGGGCCTTGTTTGCGCGCGCCGCCTGCACCGGCAGCCTGTAGCGCATGCTCAAAACATGTGGTTTTGCTTGGACATCATCTCAACCGTGTGGTGCACGCGCTCCTTTGCCATATCTCCGGTTGTGGAGTCCTGGATATAACGGATAATCTGCTTTTTCTCCTGGTTGGAAAGAGAGCCGAAAAACGTCATGGCTTCGGGACGCTGCGCGAGGGCCATGCCAAACCCGAGCGGGATGTCGGGAAAGGCCGCCGGCTCCTGCGGCTGGTTGGGTTTCATGCCATCACCCCCTCTGCGCAGAGTATGGGCCGAAACGGCGCGGGATAATCAATCCGCGGCCCGCGGGCGCTTGCGGCACACGCTATATCAAATAGAAAAAAACACAGAGATAGTGAAACAGGCTGCCGAGCATCACGAAGATGTGAAAAATTTCATGGAAGCCGAAGCTCTTGCAGGGATTGGGCTTTTTGAGCGCGTAAAGCACAGCGCCGAAGGTGTACATCACGCCGCCGAGCACCAGCAGCACGATGCCGCCGGTTCCCAGCCGGGCGAGCGAGGGAATGTCGATCAAAATGGCCCAGCCCATCAGAATGTAGAGGACGGTGGAGAGCACGCGCGGCATTCCCATCCAGAACACCTTGAGCAGCGTACCTGCCAGCGCGACCGCCCACATGGCGGCAGTGAAAACAGCGCCTTTGGTTCCCTGCACACAGACCAGCAAAAGCGGCGTGTAGGTGCCGGCAATCAGCACATAGATCATGGCGTGGTCGAGCTTGCGCAAAACCAGCGTGCTCCGGTCGGAGCGGTGTGCATAGTGGTACAGGCTGCTCGCGGCGTACAGACCGATGAGCGAGGCCCCGAAGATCACGGCTGCGGCCGTCACGGAGGGGGCCGCCCCCTCGAAGGCGCATTTCACCAGCAGCAAAATGGTGCCGGCGACTGCCAGGCAGGCGCCCAGAAAATGTGTGCCGCTGCTCACGGGGTCGCGGGCTTTTTGGAAAAAGCGGCTCATAGCATCACTCCAATCGGTATATTGCAAAATATAGTATTAAAAACTACTTCATGTGATTATCATATCATGCTGATTCAAAACTGCAAGCATTTTGATTGAAATATTCTGTGAATTCCGCTAAAATATTTGATAGGCGCCGGCACTCCGGTGTACGGGTATGTTATTGGTAAGGGGGACTGGCTCAATGGAAGAGAAACAGTTGGAAGAGATATTGGCGCAGGCGTCGGAAGAAGCCGGCGTGCATCCCGAAGACATTCCCAACCTGGATCTATATATGGACCAGATCGTCACGCTGTTTGAAGAGTGGCTCGCCTCCGATAAACGGGGAGAGCAGGAAAAATTGCTGACCAAGACGATGGTGAACAACTACAGCAAAGAAGGGCTGATCAAGCCTGTTAAGGGAAAAAAATACGCCAGGGAGCACATTTTGCAAATGCTGCTGATCTATCACCTCAAGCAGTCGCTTTCGATCCAGGATATCGGTAGGGTGTTTGCGGGTGTGCGTTCGCAGCGGAAGGAGACGCTGGATGCGGCGGCGGACCTCAGCGCACTGTATGAGCGGTTTATCACGACAAATGAAAAACAGTGGGATGCGCTGCGCGGTTTGCTGCTGGAGGGCTTTGCGGATTGCCGGACCGGGTCGAAGGAGGACCTGTTGTTCTGCATTCTCTGTATGTCTGCGCTGTCCCATCGGCTCAACCGCTGCAGCGAGCAGCTGATTGACCGGTTTTTTGCGTTGGAGAAGCAGCCGCCGGGCAGGGAGAAAAACGTTCCGAAAGAGAAGCGCACGAAGTCCTAGCGTGTTTTCCACACATTGCGGATCGCTTTGGGCAAAAAAAGAGACTGTTTCTATAAACAGTCTGAAAAATAATGATTTGGGAAGTGAAAGGGTTTATGAAGGGAGTTGCAAACATATAATAGCATAATTTACATTATATGTCAACTGTCTGCGCGAAGTTTTTAAGAATTATTATTCATTTGCAGCCCGCCCCGCTTTTTCCGGCGGCAAAACGGGGAGATAGGCAATGGGCCGCCGGAGAAAAGATGGTGAACCGATGCTGATTGTACACGCAAACCTCTATACTATGGAAGGCGACCCGATTCCCGACGGCTATATCCGCACTGGCCGAGACAAAATTTTGGAGGTTGGCTGCATGCCGCCCCCGCCCAGCCTGGACCAAACCGAAACCATAATCGACGCGAAAGGGGCCATGGTGTTGCCGGGCTTTGTGGACGCGCACTCCCACATTGGCATGTGGGAGGATGGCCTGAACTTTGAAGGGGACGACGGCAATGAGGCCACCGACCCGCTGACGCCGCAGCTGCGTGCGATTGACGCGGTCAACCCGCTGGACCGCTGCTTTGCGGAGGCGCTGGCCGGTGGTGTGACAACCGTGCTGACCGGACCGGGCAGCGCCAACCCAATCGGCGGGCAGTTTGTGGCATTGAAGACCTATGGCAGGCGCATCGACGACATGGTGGTGGCCGCGCCCGCCGCGATGAAGATGGCGCTCGGAGAGAACCCCAAAACGGTCTATCATGAAAAGGGGCGCACGCCCTGCACCCGTATGGCGACCGCGGCGCTGATCCGCGAGCAGCTCTGTAAAGCACAGCGGTACCGCCAGCAAAAGCTGGAAGCCAAATTTGGCGAGGAGAAGGACGAGCCTGCCTTTGACGGCAGGTGCGAAGCGCTGATCCCCGTACTGGAGAAGACCTGTAAAGTGCAGATTCATGCGCACCGGGCGGACGACCTGTTCACGGCGATCCGCATTGCAAAGGAGTTCGACCTGGATTACGTGCTGGTGCATGCGACCGAGGGGTTCCGGATTGCACAGGAGCTGTGCGCCGAGCAGGCCGCCGTGATCACCGGGCCGCTGCTGACCGACCGGTCCAAGCCCGAATTGCGGATGCTCACGCCTGCAAACCCCGGCCTGCTCTGGTCGGCTGGAGTCGAGGCGGCGATCTGCACCGACCATCCCGTGATTCCCGAGCAGTATTTGCCGCTGTGCGCAGGGCTGGCGGTCCGGGAGGGAATGCCGCATGACGCGGCTCTGCGCGCGATTACAATAGTGCCCGCGCGCATTTGCGGCATCGACGGGCGCGTCGGCTCGCTCGCACCGGGGAAGGACGCGGATATTCTATTGTTCGAGAGCGACCCGCTTTCGGTCTATGCAAAGCCCTCGCTGGTGATAGCGGGCGGGGAAATCAGGGAGAGAAGAGGCGGTTTTGTTGAGAAAGCTTGATACGGCGAAGATTACCGAAGCGGTGGCGGCGCTCTGCGTGCGTGCGAACAAACGGCTGCCCTGTGATATTGAATCGCGGCTGCGCGGCGCGCTCCGGGACGAGGCGTCTCCGGTTGGGAGAGACGTGCTGCAAAGCCTGCTGGACAACTGTGCGGTTGCGAAGGAATTGGACGTGCCGGTCTGCCAGGACACGGGTATGGCCACCGTGTTTCTGGAGCTGGGCATGGAGGTGCTGCTGACCGGCGCGCCGCTTGAAGAGGCGGTCAATGCCGGCGTGGCCAAGGGGTACGCCGAGGGCCTGCTGCGGTGCTCGGTGGTGCGCGACCCGCTGCGGCGCGTCAATACGGGGGATAACACCCCGGCGGTGCTGCACACGCGCATTGTCCCGGGCAGCCGTGTGAAAATCACGGTGGCGCCCAAGGGCTTCGGCAGCGAGAATATGAGCGCCATGCGGATGTTCACCCCGGCCGCGGGCGCGGACGAAATTGTGGATTTTGTGGTGCGGACGGTGGAAAAGGCCGGCAGCAACCCCTGTCCGCCGGTCGTGGTGGGCGTGGGAATCGGCGGCAATTTTGAATATTGCGCCTATCTTGCGAAAAAGGCGCTCTGCCGCAGCACCGATACGCCCAACCCGGACGAGTTCTATGCGGCGCTTGAACGGGAGATGCTCGAAAAAGTCAATGCGCTGGGCATTGGGCCGCAGGGCTTTGGCGGCGCCGCCACGGCGCTTGCGGTCAATATCGAGGCTTTTCCAACACATATAGCGGGCCTGCCCGTGGCGGTCAATATGGGGTGCCATGTGACACGGCACGAGACGGTGTGGCTATAAAAAGGGGCTGTGCAAGGGTTTCTTGCACAGCCCCTTTTTATAGGTTTTTGATGTGTCAATCTTTTGGTTTGTCGCTCGGGCCGCGAGGGTGTGTTTTGAAGCTTTTTCTTATAGCTTTTTGATGCGTCTTTCCTTTAGCTTGTCGCTCGGGCCGCGACGGGGCGCTTTCTTTTTGGATTGATCTCCTTAACCTTTTGATTCATCTTTCCTTTAGTTTGTCGCTCGGGCCGCGACGAGCCCATCCTTTTTCGTGAAGAAAAAGGATGCAAAAATTCAGTTAAGGGGTGCCGCTACCTTCCTCCATTTGACTCTGCGCCGTATTCGGATGAGCAAAGGGCGACAGAACAGAGGTCGCAGGAAGTGCGATGTCGGGTCGGAAGACGCGCCCCTTAACAATCCCCAGCCGTACCCGAGTGGGGATACTTTTATAAGGCTCCCTGCAAGGGAGGGGCAATTGGTTCGTTCCCCTCTTTTGCAGCGAGCCTTTTTCTATCGGTTTAGCTTCCCTCCTGGAACGGGGATCGTGAAGGGGGCAGTCCCGCGACCCTGCGCCATACTTTCCGCGAGCGTTGTTCCGTCGCCCTTTGCCGCGCTGTGTACGGCGTGCAGTCCATTGGAGCGGCGCCGTTAGCCCCCTTGACCAGCCTTTTTGCATCCTTTTTGGGCTGCGCCAAAAAGGATGGGCCCGTCGCGGCCCGAGCGATAAACTAAAAAATAGATGCATCAAAAAGCTATAAAAAAGCTTCAAAAACACACCCCGTCGCGGCCCGAGCGACAAGCTAAAGGGAAAGATGCATCAAAAAGCTATATTAAATAACTAAAAAAAACAAACCCGTTGCGGCCCGGGCGACAAACTAAAAATGAGATGCATCTATATAAAAGCGGAAAAAATCCAGAAACAAAGGAATTTGGATGGGCTGGACGCGGAAACTACAGGATTGATGATCCGCCTTGCGGAATCTCTTGCAGGGCAAAAAAGAGACGGGACATAATCCCGTCTCTTTTTTTAAATGTTCTGCTCCTGTGAAAGATAGTCCGCCAGCCCGCAGAAAATCGTAAACGCCACCTTGCCGCGGTATTCCTCGGTGGCGAGCTGTGCGGCTTCGTCGGGGTTGGAGATAAAGCCGCACTCGACCAGCACGGCGGGCACGTCGGTTTTATACAGCAAAAACAGCTCTTTTCC
>CATNEU010000114.1 GCA_950097605.1 uncultured Oscillospiraceae bacterium
CAAAAAAGCAGGCCGATTGTTGAGAAAACAACCGGCCTGCTTTTTGTTGTTTGTAAAAAGTTTTTGTGTTATACTTTTGCACGTCCTGCCGCCTACCGGGCGCGCGGGCGGCGGTTTTTTGCACAAAAAAAGCCCGAGCAAGCCTGGAATGCACAGTGCAACATTCCGGCTTGCTCGGACATCTTAGAAAGAGATGGGCATATTCAAGATGCGGCTTTATTTTGCCGCATCAAGGTTGCGGCGCGGAAGGGCTACGCCGCGGAGGATGGATGAATGGATATTATAGAATATTTTGAATGGATGCCCCTCTTGCAGGCGGCCGGTATTTGGACGCCCCATCCAATATTCCATGTCTTCATTATACAAGGTTAAAGGCGTTGTGTATAGTGGCAAATCATCCAAAGATTTGGATAAAATATTGGCAATAACATGTCGAGCCAGAAAATTTTTTACAAAACAGACCGTGTGATGCTTTTCACACGGTCTGTTTTGTGTATCTAATAGTTTCTTTTGGGATTGTTGGTAAGCTCCAGCAAATAGTCAGTCGATACGCCATAAAACGTGGAGAGCTTTACAATTGCTTCCGCAGTAATGGAGATTTCCCCGGACTCATATCGTGAATAGGTCTGCTGCACTACGCCCAGAAAATCGGCTAAATCCTTTTGGTCCAAATCCTTGTCATTCCTCAACAACTTTAATCTTTCAAACATCCTGGCGAAGTTTCCTTTCTTGTTCGTTTACAAATTTATAAAGTAAAGTTTCCACTTGATTTGTCAAGCTTCTATTGTCCTTTTGTCCGTAATATCGAATTTTCTCTACGAGCTCGTCTGATAAGCGAAAGCTATATACTTTTTTTGGTTGACCCATTTCATCACCTCATAAAATAATACTTCGTATTACGTTACCCTGCGATAACATGCAAAGTAAACGTTGCAATACATCTTACTACATTGTAATATGGACTTGTAAATATTATATGTCGAAAAATAATATTTTCGATCGAAAATGTTGTTCTCCGCGTAATATTCTGAACTACAGGAAATTTTTTTGGAGTTTGCGACAAGACTGTAAGATTCTGATTAACGCAGACTGGGAAGAACTGTGCAAATCTGCTAATATAAATGTGGTGATAAGCAATGGCAGTTGATTGGTTAGCGATTGGAAAGCGCGTTCAGAAAGAACGCATGAAACATGGTTGGACACAGGATGAATTTGCAGAGATATGCGGATTCACGGGAAGAGGCTATATCAGCAGGGTGGAAAACGGAAAAGCCGTCTATGGAGTCAAAACACTTTTTGCGATGGCAGAAAAACTGGGAATTTCGCCGGCCTATTTGCTGGATGCAAGCGTTCCATCCGATACGCCATTCGGATGGCCGGAACTTGCAGAGCAGGCGAAAGATCTGGATCCCGAGCAAAAGAAAATGGTCACTTGGTTCATTGAGGGTTTAACGGACCACGATCGAAAACTGCAAGAACGCCTTTTGTCCGACGATTTTGGCTTATGAGGATGAGGACAACCGCCAGTTGTTCACCAAACGGAAAAGAGCAGGGCGGCACTCGCCTTATGCAGCAGGCGACAGCAAAAACCACCTCTGGTTTTCCATATTCTAAGCCTTTTGCCGCCCTGCTCCTTGCCGTTTGGAACGGCATGCATGCATTTTCTGTGTTTTCCTTCCTTTTCTGTTTTTCTTATTTTCTTTTCTTTTTATTTGTTTTCCTCCAATTGTTCCCCCCTTTTTCGGAACAAAAGGCAAAGGCCGTCCCGTTTATAAAAACGGGACGGCCTTTGCTGTATAGGGAAATGCTGGATTACCGTGTGTTATCGCTCGATGGACAGGCTCGCAACCGCGTTTAAATCCATCGAAGCCGTGTTGCCGGCGCGGAACTCGTAATATCCCTGTGCGCCGACCATCGCCGCGTTGTCCCCACAAAGCGAGAGCGGCGGCATGTACAGCGCCACTTCCTGCGTTTCGCAGGCGGCCTGCATGCGCGCCCGCAGCCCCGAATTGGCGCTCACGCCGCCCGCGAGCACCAGCGTCTTTGCGCGGGTTTCGGCCGCGGCGGCCATGGTGCGGGAAACCAGAATTTCGCTCACCGCGTCCTGAAACGCGGCGGCAACGTCCTCCTTCACAACCGCCTCGCCCTTCTGGCCGGCGTTGTGGATCAGGTTGACCACGGCGGTCTTCAGCCCCGAAAAGCTGAAGTCGTAGGGGCTGCCGACCACCTTGGGCCGCGGCAGCTTGTAATGCGTCTTGTCCCCCCGTTTCGCGGCGCGGTCGATCTCCACACCGCCCGGATAGGGATAGCCCAGCGCGCGCGCGGCCTTGTCGTAGGCCTCGCCCGCCGCATCGTCCCGCGTGCGGCCCAGCACGCGAAATTCCGTATAGGACTGCACTTCTATAATATGGCTGTGCCCGCCCGATACGACCAGGCAGAGAAAGGGCGGCTCCAGCGATGGATGCGCTATGTAGTTTGCTGCAATGTGCGACCGCAGATGGTGCACGGGAATCAGCGGTTTGTTTTTCGCAAGCGCGATGCCCTTGGCAAAATTCACGCCGATCAGCAGCGCGCCGATCAGCCCGGGCGCATAGGTCACTGCAACCGCATCGATCCCGTCAAGCGAGACTCCCGCGTCGGACAATGCCTTATCCGCCACGCCGGTGATGGCCTCCGCATGGCGGCGCGAGGCGATTTCCGGCACCACCCCGCCATACAGCCGGTGCTCCTCCACCTGGGAGGCGATAACGGAAGACAGCACCCGCCGCCCGTCCTCGACCACGGCACAGGCCGTTTCGTCACAGGAAGATTCTATTGCAAATATCTTCAAAGTATACACTTCTCTTTCAAAAGGTTTTGGTCATGAGCAGCGCATCCTCGGTCGGGTTGACATAAAACCCGTGCCGCCGTCCGACAGGCTCGAAGCCCTGGCGTTCATAAAACTCGATGGCGACCCGGTTGGACTCGCGCACCTCCAGCGTAATCGAGACCACGTCGTTTTTTTTCGCGTATTTATAAAACTGCTTGAGCAGACGGGTTGCAAGTCCGTTTTGCCGGTAAGGCGCGGCCACGGCAATGTTGTTGATATACAGCTCGTCAACAATGTGATGCGCGTCGGCATAACCTGCCGTCTCGCCGTCGACGACCGCCACAAACACCACGGCCAGCGGGTTGGATAGCTCCGCGAGATAGGCGTCGTACGACCAGGGATTGGGGAAGCATTCCCGTTCAATCTCGGATATTCTCTCAACATGGCACGGGGCCAGCGGTACGATCTCCACGCACCCAGGGTAATCGTCCATAACGTCCTCCTGTTTTCACAAATTCAAAATACTGCCTCGCGGCGGGAGACGCGCCCCCACAGGTCCGCGCTACAGAATGTGTTTTTCTATATACTCTTTGAGATAGTCCCGGCAGTCCCGGTAGGCCTGCAGGTCCTGCCCATAGGGGTCCGGCACGCCGGCGCCAAGGATATTCACATGCGCTGCGCAGTCGGGATACAACTGGCTGATCAGCATGCGGTGGGTCGGGCTCATCACATACAGCTCGTCCGCCCAGCGGATCAACTGCTCGTCCAGCCGCTTCGCACGGTGTTTTTTAATGCTGTCGATTCCAAGCTCCTCCAGCGCGCGGACGGCGTTTTGGCTGGCGGGGTCGCCGCTCTGCGCGGCGATGCCGGCGCTATCGCATGCATAATCGTCCCGCCGTCCTTGCTGTTCCGCAAGGTCCAGAAGCAGGTGCTTTGCCATAGGGCTTCTGCAGGTGTTCCCTGTGCAAACAAATACGATCTTTTTCAATTTTCTTCACCTTTTTATACAAATGCCGCCCCGGCCACCGCCGCGGGCGATCCGTTGTCTATATGGTATGTCCATACTCGCGCAGCACATGCTGCTTACTATATTAATATAAACGATAGCGGCCGTCAAATAAAGTAGAAAATTATAAACATTCCATTTACGGGCAGTTCACAATAAAATAGCTGCTGCACAGGGCGCAGCCCGCGCGCTTACATATGAAACCGCATCTTGCCTGAGGAGTAGCGGCTGAACCGGGTCCGGCGGTTTTTGAGCACCAGCAGATAGACGATGCTTGCAAGCAGCACCGCCAGCGCAACGCCGCTGAAATCCAGCAGCACATCCGACACCATCGAGCCCCTGCCCTCCACAAACGACTGGATGTATTCGTCCACAACCGCCACGCTCATACCAATGAAGAGGTTATAGATATAAAAGTGCCGCAGTTGGAACCGGAAGGCGGCACAGGTTAGAAACAATAGCAGTCCCAACAGGCTGTATTCGGTGAAATGCGCGGCCTTGCGCAGGATGTGGTTGAGCTGATCCAGGTCGGGCGCGCTGCCGGTGACGCCGCTGAGGATATTGGCGAAGAATTTGGCGATGCCGGTGCTGGTCCCGTCCGAGACCACCGCGGGCTGCAACGAGTTTGCCCAGATGAAGCAGGTAAACAGCACGGTCAGGCTGAGCAGCCCCCAGCGGATGAAGCGTTGTTTGTCCATGATACCCCTCTTTCCAATACATTATGTGTAGAAATAAAACTGCACCCTGTGTAAAAACTGCCTGCCACGCGGGGCGGCATTGTGCATCCGGGCGGGAGGGAACCGCAGTTCCCGGACCGCCCTGCACAGGAATCGAATAATAACCGCTTTGCGGCCATGACGTCTCGGCGTGCTGCGCACGCGGGGCGGCATTGTGCATTCGGGCGGGAGGGAACCGCAGTTCCCGGATCGCCCTGCACAGGAATCGTATAATAACCGCTTTGCGGTTATTATACCACAGAATTCGCGGTTTGGGCATCCATTGGAATGGAAATTGTTTGGACAATCTGCCCAAACACCGGGGCGCGTTTTTGGAGGATTGCAGTATTGCGTTCCAGCGTTGGTACGTGTACCATGTTTTTAGCTTGCGCTGCCGGCGGCCTATGCTTCTATTTGTCGCTCATGCCGTGACGGAGGATTTTTTCTGTTTTTTTGTTCTTCTTAACCTTTACATTCATTTATCTTATAGTTTGTCGCTCGTGTCGCGACGGGCACCTTCTTTTGGCGCGGCCCAAAAGAAGGCAAAAAGCCGGTCAAGGGGGCTAACGGACTCCTCCAATGGAACGTACGCCGTACACAGAAGAGCAAAGGGCGACGGCACAGCGGTCGCAGAAAAGGTTGTGAAGGTCGGAGCCCTGCCCCCTTCACGATCCCCGATCCGGGACGGGAGCTACGCAGCTTAAAGAAGGCTCGCTGCAAAAGAGGGGAGCCTTATCAATCTGCCCCTCCCTTGCAGAGGAGCTTTTAAAAGCACCACAACTCGGGTACGGTTGGGGATTGTTAAGGGGCGCGTCTTCCGACCAAACAGCGCACTTCCCGCGACCGCCGCGCTTTCGCCCTTGGCTATACCGAATTCGGCGTGTAGTCAAATGGAGGAAGGTAGCGGCACCCCTTAACTGAATTTTTGCCTACTTTTTCTTCACGAAAAAGTAGGGGCCGGTCGCGGCCTGAGCGACAAGCCAAAAGAAAGATGAATTGATAGGTTAAGAAGAGAAAGAAAAAGGTTTTGCATCCTTTTTTCTCACGAAAAAGGATAGGCTTGTCGTGGCCCAAGCGACAAATGATAGGAAAGCTGTATTAAAGAGCTATAAACAAAGCCTGCTATACAAAAAGGAGGCGCC
>CATNEU010000115.1 GCA_950097605.1 uncultured Oscillospiraceae bacterium
CCTTCAGGAACGTGCCGAGTCCGGTGCACTTCTCGCACGCGCCGAACGGGTTGTTGAACGAGAACATGCGCGGCGCCAACTCTTCGATGCTCACGCCATGCTCCGGACAGGCATAGTTTTGCGAGAACAGCAGCTCCTCGCCGCCCACGATATCCACAATCGCAAGCCCGCCGGTCAGACCGCTGGCGGTCTCGAGGGAATCCGTGAGACGGGTTTTGATGTCCTCCCGCAGCACGAGGCGGTCCACCACGATTTCAATTGTATGCTTTTTATTCTTTTCAAGCTTGATCTGTTCCGAGAGGTCGTAGAGGTTGCCGTCAACCCGCACGCGGACAAAGCCGCTTTTGCGCGCGGCCTCAAATTCCTTGACGTGCTCGCCCTTGCGCGCGCGCACGACCGGCGCCAGGATCTGCACGCGCGTTCCCTCGGGCAGCGCAAGCACCTTATCCACAATCTGGTCGATTGTCTGCTGGCGGATTTCCTTGCCGCAAACCGGGCAGTGCGGCACGCCGATGCGTGCATACAGCAATCGAAGGTAGTCGTAGATTTCGGTCACGGTGCCCACGGTGGAACGCGGGTTTTTCGAGGTGGTCTTCTGGTCGATTGAAATGGCCGGCGAAAGCCCCTCGATGCTGTCCACGTCCGGCTTTTCCATCTGCCCCAGAAACTGCCTGGCATAGGAGGACAGGCTCTCCACATAGCGGCGCTGCCCGTCCGCATAAATCGTATCAAACGCGAGAGATGATTTTCCAGAACCCGAAAGCCCCGTGAACACTACAAGCTTGTCACGCGGAATTTCGATGTCGATGTTTTTCAGATTGTGCTCCCTAGCGCCCTTTATGATAATCTTATTGCTCGCCATAAGCCTTCCTCCCTGCTCGCGGCCGCGGCCGGGCTGGTTTCGCCGCCCGGGTCGGGTCTTTGTTTCTATTTTAAATCCTACAACATGCTGTTTTCCACAAATCCCACAAAACGTGTGGAAAACAGCGGCAAAAATCCCAAATTCTATCTTATCACAAAAATGCCGCCCCGTTATACCCTCTTCGCGGGCGCGCGGCGTCTGCTCGTCTATTCCCCTTTGAGCGCCTTGATTTCGTCGCGCAGATGGGCCGCCAGCTCGAAGTCCAGCAGCTTGGCCGCCTCCTTCATCTCCTTGGTCAGCTTGTCGACCAGCACGTCCTTCTCCTTTTTGCTCATCCGTTTGCGGCCCTTCTTGCCCGAACCGGAATCGTCCTTCACGCGCATGTCGATGACCTTGCGCACTTCTTTGACAATCGTTTGCGGCACAATCCCATGCGCCTCGTTGTAGGCAATCTGGATGGCGCGGCGGCGATAGGTTTCGCTGATCGCGCGCTCCATCGAATTGGTTACGCTGTCGGCATACATGATCACAATGCCGTGCGCGTTGCGCGCCGCGCGGCCGATGGTCTGCACCAGCGAGGTCTCGGAGCGCAGAAAGCCCTCCTTGTCCGCGTCGAGGATCGCAACCAGCGAAACCTCCGGGATATCCAGCCCCTCGCGCAGCAGGTTGATGCCCACAAGCACGTCGAATTCGCCCAACCGCAGGTCGCGGATGATCTCCATGCGCTCAATTGCATCCACATCGTGGTGCATATACCGCACCTGGACCCCCATCCCCTCAAAATAGCTCGTGAGGTCCTCGGCCATTTTTTTGGTCAGCGTTGTAACCAGCACGCGCTCGCCCTTTTCGGTGCGCAGGTTGATCTCGGAGAGCAGGTCGTCGATCTGTCCTTCGGTCGGCTTGACGATCACCTCAGGATCGAGCAGGCCGGTCGGGCGGATCACCTGCTCGACGATCTGCGCGCTCTTTTCCCGCTCGAGCGGGCCGGGCGTGGCGCTGACAAAGACCGCCTGGTTGATCTTTTCATAAAACTCGTCAAAATTGAGCGGGCGGTTGTCATACGCGGACGGCAGGCGGAAACCGTAGTCGATCAACGTCTTTTTACGCGCAAAGTCGCCCGCGAACATGCCGCGCACCTGCGGCAGCGTCACATGCGATTCGTCGACAAACAGCAGAAAATCCTTTGGAAAATAGTCGAACAGCGTAAAAGGCGTTGTGCCCGCGGGACGTCCGGAAAGCACCCTCGAATAGTTCTCAATGCCTTTGCAGAAACCAATCTCCTGCAGCATTTCAATGTCATACATTGTGCGCTGGGTGATGCGCTGCGCTTCCAGCAGCATATCATGCTCCTTAAAGTACCGCACGCGCTCCTCCAGCTCGTGCTCAATGTCCACAATGGCGGCGCCCATCTTCTCCGGCGGCACGATATAGTGCGAGGCCGGATAAATTGCAACGTGCTGCAGCAGCTCTTTCACCTCTCCGGTCAGCGGTGCAAAATAGCTGATGCGGTCGATTTCATCGCCGAAAAACTCCACGCGGATCGCAGTTTCGCCCGCATAGGCCGGGAATATCTCCACCACGTCGCCGCGCACACGGAACTTGTTGCGTACAAAGTTGATGTCGTTGCGCTCATATTGCAGCTCCACAAGCTTTTTCAACAGCTCGTCCCGGCTTTTGTGCATCCCAAGGCGCAGACTGATCACCATTTTGCGGTAGTCAATCGGGTCGCCCAGGCTGTAAATACAGGATACGCTCGCCACGATGATGACATCCCGCCGCTCGGACAGCGAGGAAGTCGCCGAATGGCGCATCTTGTCAATTTCATCGTTTACCGCGCTGTCCTTTTCAATATAGGTGTCGGTATTTGGGATGTACGCTTCCGGCTGATAATAATCGTAATACGATACGAAATATTCAACGGCGGAATTCGGAAAAAACTCCCTGAACTCGCTGCAAAGCTGGGCGGCCAGCGTTTTATTGTGCGCCAGCACCAGCGTCGGTTTCTGCACCTGGGCAATGATATTGGCCATAGTAAAGGTTTTGCCGGAACCTGTCACGCCCAGCAGGGTCTGCTCTTTATCCCCTCTTTTGATCCCCTCCACCAGCTTGGCAATGGCTTCCGGCTGGTCGCCGGTGGGCTTGTAGGGGGACGACAGTTGAAACAGTTCTCTCTCACTCATTGCACATATCCTCATCCGTTATGGCTTCTATGCGCCAAATCTTCACACAAAACCAGCCCGGGGTTTCGAGCCGGTTACAGCTTCTATCAAACTTCTCATCAACAACCATTCAGAACAAACGTTTGTATCAGTTTACATCATCTGCGCTATTTTGTCAATGTTTTAGTATAACACGAACTCCCTGTTTTTACAATCCGGCCGCCCCCATATCCTCCTATTTTACTGTGTTTTCGTCTTTCAGCATATTGCCAAAGGCCCTGCCACAACCGGATTCCTTTTTTTGCTGGTGTCCTATCATACAAGACAAATTTGTCCCCGGATGGTAAAATGGACAAAAGGAAAGGGGTGAAACCATGCCTGCATGCCAGGAACAGCGCCATATCCATTATGACCGCGACTTGGGAATAGAAGCCTACCAATTGAGCGGCATTGTCCAGAAATTCCCCAATCATTTTCACGAGTTTTATGTGATCGGCTTTGTTGAGGGAGGGAGACGCCGCCTTTGGTGCAAGGGCCGGGAGTACGACTTGCGTTCCGGCGACCTGATCCTATTCAATCCGCGGGACAACCACTTCTGCGCGCCGGTTGACGGGGATTTGTTGGATTACCGCGCCGTGAACATCAGCCCGGAGGTCATGTCGAATGCGGCGAAGGAAGTTTTGGGGAACGACTGCACCCCACACTTTACGCAAAATGTCGTTTTTCAAAGCGAAATTGCCACTTCCGTAGGCGATGTGTATGACGCCATTCTCACCGATGCGCCCAAGCTGCAAAAAGAAGAGGCCTTCTTCTGCCTGTTGGAGCAGGTTTTGCAGGAATATGCCGCTCCGCTCCAGGAAGTGGGGACCCAGAAACCGGATGAACAGATCCAAATGCTCTGCGCCTACATCGAGCGGCACTATGCGGAAAACATCGCGCTGGATGATTTAACCTCTATGACCAGCTTCGGGAAGACCTACCTGATCCGCTCATTTACCAAGCAGGTGGGAATTTCGCCGTACCGGTATTTGCAGACCATCCGCATCAACAAGGCGAAAAAACTTCTGGAGCAGGGCGTCGAGCCCATTGATGCAGCGGGCATGGCGGGTTTTTCCGATCAAAGCCACTTTACGCACTTTTTCAAGTCGTTCATCGGTTTGACGCCAAAACAATATCAAAGAATTTTTAAGGAGAGCAAAATTCATGGAACGGAAAGCGTATAAATGCGTGATGTTGATTGACGGGGCACTGCCCCCCGGCATCATCGCAAATACAGCCGGCATTTTGGGTATCACACTCGGAAAGCAGATTCCGGAAACCGTCGGCCCGGAGGTACTGGACAAGAGCGGATCCCTCCATTTGGGAATCGTCCAAATTCCGGTACCGGTCCTAAAAGCCGACAGGGAAAAAATCAAAGAGATTCGAAAACGGCTTTATCAACCTGAATTTGACAGCCTGGTTACCGTCGATTTCTCTGACGTTGCCCAGAGCTGCAATGCGTATGGGGACTATATTGCCAAAGCCGCCTCTGTGGAGGAAAGTGATTTTACTTATTTGGGAATTGGGATTTGCGGAGACAAAAAGTCGGTCAACAAATTGACCGGAAACCTCCCCCTGCTGCGATAATCCCCTTCCCCCTGCGCCGGAACGCACGTACCAAAAGGTCGCGGCACAGGGCCGCGCCTTCGGCATAGACGGCCTTGCGTGGCAAGTCACACTAGAAAGAACGCAAAAATAAGGAGGAATTTGCAGTATGCAGCTCATCAGAATCATCGAGATCCCAAAAATGAAAGCGGTTTTTTCAGGGCCGCTTTCTACCAAGGATGCCTTTGAGAAGTTTGTCGGATGGTTCAGCGCGTACCATGCCGCTTTACCGTGTGAATTATTTCCAAGGGATTTTATGTGGTATAATGAAAGGCTCGGCGTGCGGGAATGGTTCTATGCCCTGCCCGCCCACGCCGACTTATCAAAAATAACAGACTATGAAATCGTTGATTTGCCCTCGGGCCTCTTCGCCGTAGCATCTTGTCTGAACGCGGACCTCGACGCCGGCCAAGACTGGCTGCGCACGCGGGAAGAAATCATCCAATGGGCCGGCGGCAGCGATCTATTTGACGTATACTGCAACGAGGAGGGGAAAGCTGAAAAATACCCGATGTTTCATATCGTATCCCCAGGTTGGATGATGCCTTACGGCGTCTCGATAGAAAACCTGTATGTCCCGATCGAAAAAAGAAAGTAAAATCCCCGATTTGGGTATCACCATCAAACAACACTTGTACCTCCCGGATCGTATCAAAGCTGCAATGCAGCGTCATCATACCCTTTACAGCAAAAAAGCGCGGAGCACCGTATCTTTCCATACGGCGTTCCGCGCTTTTTTGCGGCCGGGCTGCAGCGCCTCCCGCACGGCGATGCCGGTCGGCTTAAAGACGCCCCATTATTTCAGCAGTGTATAAGCTGAAAATGCGAATTCCGCAATACCGGCAAAATTGGCAAATATCTGTAGACTTTCTTTAATACGCTCCCACCATGTTTCTTTTGGTTCTGACTGCTGCCGGGTCAATTGTGGCTCCATCTCATTCAGTTTTCTCAATAACTCTTGCGCGTTCTCTGCATTACTGCGCTTAATTTCTTCTGC
>CATNEU010000116.1 GCA_950097605.1 uncultured Oscillospiraceae bacterium
GATTTTCAGGTTTCTTTTGTCCTGAAAAGTCCGGAGCTGGCCGAAGCGTTCCAGCAGGAGCTGTATGAGAAAGGGCTTCCCAACTATTACACCGTTTCGGCGGACGCCGCGAAATATCAAAAGGCGGTGGGCCCGATTGAAGGAATCTCCCGCCTGGCAACCATCTTTTTGATTGTGGTGCTGGTGGTTGGTTCTTTGCTTCTGGTCCTGCTTTCCACAATGGCGATCCGCGAACGCAAATACGAGGTTGGCGTATTGCGGGCCATGGGCATGAAAAAAGCCAAGGTCGCCCTTGGCATCGTTGCAGAGATGGCGGCTATCACCGCGGCCTGCCTTGTGATCGGCCTGGGAATCGGCGCGGCCGCTTCCCAGCCCATTGCGGATGCATTGCTCCACAGCCAAGTGCAGGCCGCCCAGTCCGAACCGGTGCAGAACAACAACACAGAAGTCAGCAACGGAATACAAACGAGTCAAAACGCCATAACGGAGTTGGACGTGCGTTTAAACGGGGCGGCGGCTGGACAGATTGCAGGGATCGCACTGCTGCTGGCCCTGTTGTCCAGCGCGGCCGGTGTGGTCTTCATCACCCGGTATGAACCGGTCAAGATTTTATCGGAGAGGTACTGATACTATGCATCTATTAAAACTGGAGAATGTTTCCTACCAGTATGCCGGAACCGCAAGAAAAATACTGAAAGAGATCAATATGGGGTCTGAACCGGGAAAACTCTATGTCGTGATGGGGAAATCCGGCGCGGGCAAAAGCACGTTGCTTTCTCTGTTGTCGGGTCTGGATCTCTGCACGGAAGGGGTGATGCTCTATGAGGGGCAGGACATGAAATCGCTGGACCGGGACGAGTACCGCGCCAAGAGCGTCGGGGTCATCTTTCAGGGATATAACCTGCTGACCAATGCAACAGCATTGGAGAATATCGTGCTTTCCATGAACATAAGCGGCAGCCGGGAAAAAAACAAGAGAGAATCTGCGTTGAAGCTCTTGGACAGGGTTGGGATCGACCGGGAGACCGCGGGCCGACAGGTACTCAAGCTCTCCGGCGGGGAGCAGCAGCGGGTGGGAATTGCCCGCGCGCTCTCTCACAACCCGGATATCATCATTGCCGACGAACCCACCGGCAATCTGGACGGAGACACGGAAAAGACCATCATGGGAATTCTGAGGGCCCTTGCACATGACGAAGGAAAATGCGTCATTGTCGTCACCCATTCCAAAGCGGTGTCTCAATATGCCGACGAGCTGTGGGGATTGAACGCCGGAAACCTTGTGTTTCTGAAGTGAAGCCCGGCCGGTCCAACAAATGAATGCGGAGGAACCCAATATGTATCTCTTTCAAAACGCCATGCGGAATATTTTTCGGAACAAGGGCCGGAATACCATCCTGGCACTGATTACTTTTCTTTTGATCTTTGCGGCGGCGGTCTCCTTTTTGATTCACACCGCCGCGGAGTTGATGATAGGCAATGCCCGCGCGCAATTCGGCAACCAGGCCACCATCGAGACGGCCGGTACAAAGGTGCTGGCCGTCTCGGATTACCTGGGCTATGGACAGTCGGACCTGCTGGAGAAAGCAGAGTTTTCCATGACGGCCTATGGGCGGCTGGATGGTTTGCGGGCACTGGATGAGGAAGCACCGGATGGAAACGCCAATATGATCCTGGTTTCCACTTCCCGTGCGGATCTGGGCGAGGACTTCCGGAAGGGCCTTCGCAGCGTCACACAGGGAAAAGCGCCGGAAAAAAAGGGAGACTGCCTAGTCAGCGATGCGTTTGCCAAACGCAACGGCCTGGCCATCGGTTCGAGTGTGAAGCTTCTGCCGGCTGACGCGGCAAAATCCGGAACCGCTGCGCTTACGGTCTCCGGCATTTATACGGACAACTCCGTAAACGGCGCGGGCGGTCAGCCCGGCATGCCGCTCTATAATCGGAACAACGAAATGATCACCACGGTGGAGACGGCAGCCGCCATTGATTTTATGGTTAACAGCACGGGAAGGCTGTTCGACGCCGTTTATTATCTTAAAAATCCCGACCTGTTGGGAGCGTTTCAGAGCGAGCTGCGGGAAAAGGGCTTGCCCACGTCCTGCACCGTAACAGCCAACGAAGAGGAGTACATACAGGCGGCGGCTCCGCTGGAAAAACTGTCAAAAATCAGCGGCGTTTTTTGGATCGTGGTGCTGTTACTGGGCGCGGCCGTCCTGGTTCTCGTGTCGATACTATCCATGCGGGAACGCAAATACGAAGTGGGTGTTTTGCGTGCGATGGGCATGAAAAAGGGAAGGGTGATCCTCGGCATGCTTTGCGAGACGCTGGCGGTCACGGCGGCTTGCCTGCTGATCGGTTTGGGGGCGGGGGCAGCGGCTGCGCAGCCGGTGGCCAATCTTTTCATGCAGCAGGCGGCACAAGGTGAACAGGCTCCTCCCACGCAACAAGATGGGGACGGAAAGCCGGCTGTTCAGGTGCAAATGACAGCCTCCGCGGCTGGAGAGATCGGTTTGGTCGCGCTGCTGCTGGCAGGCATATCCAGCATCGCGGGAATTGTATACATCACCCGGTTTGAACCCAATCGAATCCTATCCGAACGAAACTAAATTCTTTTTTGAGGGGAAATCTTGATGAAAAAATATGCATTGGTTCTACTGTCGGCGGTCATGCTGTTCTCCTTGACCGCCTGCTCCGATCAAACAGGCGGCGGCTCCCCGAATGGAGGGAACGGCGGCGCCACAGGGCAAGAAAACCGGCAACCGAACGCAACCCAGCAGGGAGATGCGGCTTATACCCTCGACGACCTGATTGCTGCCGTAAAACAGGCGGGCGGCATCAATGGCGAACCGGAAGCGCTGGATGTGCAGGATATCGGTGCTGAAAAGGGAGTTTCCTATGGCAATGTGGTGTTTTTGCAATACGACCCGTACGCTTCCCGTGCGTATTTTGACGCATATGAAGCGAACCAGGTCGTGTTAAAGGGCAAGACGGTGCCAATTGGCGCGATCAACGGCCCGTATTTTATGGTGTTTTTGGACGGCAATGTGGACCAAAACGCCGTAAAGGCGTTCCGCTCTATTGGGTTTGGCGGCTGAGTCCAATCAGACGGCAGGCCTGCGGGAGTGGTATGGATTGCCGCCCGGGCATCTGTGACCCTTGCCGCCGTGCTGCAGGCTATGAACGGATGCGGGTATGGACAGCCTCAAAAGCAAACGGCCACAGTTGTTTTCACCACTGTGGCCGTTTGCTTTTGAGGCTGTCTGCCGCTTTGACAGGAAAGCGCTGCAAAGCGGCGGTACTACAGGGTGCGCGCTGCATGGCGCTATTGATTTATACAGGTGTAAATGCTATAATGTTCGGAATTGATAACAAGATGATTTCGGAAGAATGGAAGGAAAGAGTGCAATGACGACAAGTGAATGCTACGACCGTTTGGGCGGGGATTACGAGGACATTTGCCAGCGGTTTAAAACGGAAGCGCGTATTCAAAAATTTTTGGGTATGCTGCTGCGGGACGCAAGCTATTCCAATTTATGCACGGCTTTGGAAGAGAAGGACTATGACGCGGCGTTCCGGGCCGCGCATACGCTCAAAGGCGTCGCCCTCAATCTGGGGCTGGGCAGGCTGGCGAAATCGAGCAGCGAACTCACAGAGGCGCTGCGCGCAAGGCAGGAGAATGAAGCGGTACATCCGCTTTTCCTGCTGTTGGAGCGGGACTTTACAGAGACGTGCGGTCTCGTGAAACAATTGCTGGAAAATGGGGATAAGGCGGGTGACCGGTAGCCATGAAGAACACCATTCTGATTGTGGACGATGCGGAGATCAACCGTTCGCTGCTGATTGATATGCTTTCCGGTGAATATGAAATTCTGGAGGCGTCCAACGGGCTGGAGGCGCTTGCGCTGATCAACCGCCATGCGTCCGAGCTGTCTGTGGTGCTGCTGGATATCATTATGCCGGAAATGGACGGGTTTGAAGTGCTGGCGGCCATGAACAGCAACGGATGGGTGGAGAGAATCCCTGTAATCATCATCTCTGCCGAAAATTCCTCTTCCTATATTGAGCACGCCTACGGTCTTGGCGCGGTGGAGTATATCAACCGTCCCTTCGACGCCAACACAGTGCAGCGCCGTGTCAAAAATATTGCCATGCTCTATTCCAAGCAAAGGACGCTTGAAAACATGGTGACCAGCCAGATTCTGGAGCGGGAAAAAAGCACATTGACCATGGTGGCGATTCTCGGCCATATTGTTGAATTCCGCAATGGCGAAAGCGGCCTGCATGTGCTGCACATCCGGATTATTACCGAGCACCTTTTAAAAACCCTTGCGCGGAAGTCGTCCCAATATACGCTCACACCCTCCCGTATTACACTCATCACCAACGCCTCCGCCCTGCATGATATCGGGAAAATCTCCATACCGGACGCGATTCTCAATAAGCCGGGGAAGCTCACGCCGGAGGAATACGAAATTATCAAAACCCACAGCACGATTGGGGCGGAGATGCTGGAAAACATTCCATACTTCCAATCGGATGAGATGGTGCATATTGCCCGGGACATCTGCCGCTGGCACCATGAACGGTATGACGGCGGCGGATATCCGGATGGGCTGCGGGGAGACAACATTCCGATAGCCGCGCAGGTGGTGGCGCTGGCGGATGTTTATGACGCGCTGACCAGCAAGCGGGTGTATAAGCCTGCCTATACCCACGAAAAGGCCATGGAGATGATTGCAAACGGCGAATGCGGCTCTTTCAACCCCGTTTTGCTGGAGTGCCTGCAGGCGTCCTCTTCGTATCTGCAAAAGGAATTGCAGATACGTTCCGCCGGCGGCATCACAAGGGATGAACTGCAAGATGCTTCGAGAAGCTTGCTGCGGCACGACAGCGCGTCCAACCGGACGTTGGCGCTGCTGGAGCAGGAACGGACCAAATACCAGTTTTTTGCCTCGATGTCGCAGGAAATCCAGTTTGAGTATGTATACCGTTCCGATTTGCTCACACTGTCCGAGTGGAGCGCAAAACGGCTGGGCGTAAGCGAGGTGATCGCCCAGCCCTGGAAAAACGGGGAACTCTATACGGTGCTTGCCAGAAAGGACTATATGGACCTCAAAGAGCGTCTGGCCGCCGCAACGCCGGACGACCCCATCGTCAGCCGTGTGTATTGCCTGCATATCCATGGGGAAGAGAGATGGTATAAAGTGGTTGCCCGCCCTCTGTGGGTAGGCGATGAGGAATATGAGCTGACCGGCATTATCGGGAAGTTCATGGATATCCACAACGAACAACTGGCATTGGATCATTTTAAGCAGATGGCGCAAAAAGATGCACTGACGGGGCTGTATAATGGAGCCTATGCGAAAAAAAAGGTGGAGCAGGCGCTGGCAAAAGGAAATGGGAATAAAAAATTCGCCCTTTTGCTATTTGATCTGGATTATTTTAAAAGTGCAAACGACCGGTATGGGCATATGTTCGGCGACCAGCTCTTGCAGGCGGTTGCACAGCGGGTATGCAAGAGCGTCCGGAATACGGACATTGTCGCCCGCATCGGCGGAGATGAGTTTTTGATCTTTATGGAATACAAAGAGGACAGCACCCCCCTTGTGGAGAGGATTTTCGATTCGAT
>CATNEU010000117.1 GCA_950097605.1 uncultured Oscillospiraceae bacterium
CTATGAACACGAGGTCGTCGAGCGCGTGTGCACGCTGATCGCGCTGCACCATACCTATGGGCTCGACGAGGGCCCCGACTATCAGATGCTAGCGGAAGCGGATCTTCTGGTCCATATACAGGAGGAAAATCTGCGCCAGGATGCAATATACGCGGTGCAGCGGCATTTCCGCACACAGACGGGCCAGTTATTGCTGCAACGGCTCTATTTGCGCTGAACATCCGGAATATACAGGCAGGGGGCCGCCGGGAAACATAGTTGTTTCCCGGCGGCCCCCTGCTTTATCTCAAAAAAGGCGCCAGACTTGCGGCCGCGCTGTGCCCCATTGTGCGACAACGCCGCATGTTCAGCTATTTTCTGCGCCCATGGCGCCGCCGCGCCTGCTGTCCCATTTCTGGTAATAGAAAATGGCAAGCTGCGTGCGGTCGCGCAGCGAGAGCTTTTCCAGCGCTGCGCTGATATAATTGCGGATGGTGCCTTCGCTCAAAAACAAACGCCCGGCAATCTCGCGATTGGATAGCCCCTGTGCAACCAGCTCCACAACGGTGCCCTCCCGCTCCGAAAGGCCAAAATCTTCGGGGCCCTTCGCAGCCTGCCGCTGTCCGGAAGAGAGGATCTCCGGCAGCTTGGACACCACCTCGTCGCCAAATACGCTCTGGCCGAGCTCCACGGCGCGCAGGGCCGGGACAATGCTTTCAAAGTGCTGCTTGAGGATATAGCCTTTGGCGCCGATGCGCAGCGCATCGGCGATATAGGCGTCGTCCGAAAAGGTGGTCAGAAACAGGATTTTGGCCGCGGGGTCGGTTTGCAGGATGCGTTCCGCGGCTTGGATGCCCGTGATGCCCTGCATGCGAATGTCCATCAGCAGGATATCCGGCTGGTGCAGCTCGTATAGGGAAACGGCCTCCTCGCCGCTGTGTCCGAGCGCCGCCACCGTGATATCCCCGGCGGCGCCCGCAATGGTTTTAAGCGAGGCAGCCACCAGGCGGTCGTCGTCGATGATTACAATTTTCATAGCGCCTCCTTTATCATAAGGGCTTTTTTGGTGAACGAGATGAAGAGGCAAAAGCCCTGTGTATGGTCGATATGCAGGTGCCCTTCCAATGCGGCCACGCGCTGGGCGATGCTGTCGAGCCCCATGCCGGAAGCGTCTGCTGCCGTGGACTGCGTTCCGTTGTCCCGGATGATGAGCTGCACGAGCTGGGGGTGTTCCAGCAGAGAAACCGTGACTTGGGTTGCGTTGGAGTGTTTCATGACGTTGTGCAGCGCCTCGCGGACAATCGAAAGAACCGCATAGCGGGCCTTGGCGGGCAGCTCCGAGGTGAGCTCGTAACAGAGCGCAGCGCGGCAGAACTGAAACGCCCGGACCAGCGCGTCGAGCTGCGCATAGAGGTCCAGCGATTCCTCGTGCAGCCCATGCACGCTTTGGCGGATCGAGTTCATACCCTGGTCCAGCGTTTCTTTAACGGCTTGCAGACTGTCCTGCAACGCGGGATCGTCCGTTACGGTCAGCAGCGCGCCGATTTGCAGGATCGAACTGGAGAGCAGGTGTCCAACGGTATCGTGGATGTCCCTGGCAATGCGTCCGCGTTCGCGCAGCGTGGCGAGGCGCACCTCATAGTCCTGCGATTCGATCAGTTGTTCCACGCGGCTTTCGAGCTTGCGGGACAGCTCGGTCAAGTCGTCGCGCTGGCGGATGTTTTCCTTCTGCAGCGCGTCCGCGTCCCGGTTGCGCTGCACGCCGCGCCAGCCTGCGGCGAACACAAGCAGCAAAACAGCGCAGATAGGCGGGGAAATTGCCTGCCAGTGCACAACCAGCGGCACGGGAAACAAAAGCGCCGCAAACGGGTATTTGGTCTGCAAGGGCGCCAGCGCAAACAATGGCAGGAAAAATGCGCAGGGCGCGTAGAGCAAGGCTGCCGCAAGCCATCCAAAGCTGATGGATAGGCGCAGCGTCCCATTGGAAACATATTCGGAAAAACCGCCCGCAGCAACCGCCGCCAAAGCGGGTATGACAGCCTCCTGCGGCGGCAGGCGCAGAAACGACGCGGCGGCGCACAGGGCGAGTACAACCGTTTTGTCCAGCAACTGGTTCATGGTGCGAAGCCCCCTTATCTGGGTATTCCGGATGATGGCGCACGGCGTGCGTGCAATGAGGAGTTTGCCGATAGTACTATCATAACACACGCCGCAAGCACGCAGAACCAGGCGCGGCAAAAAAACTGACAAATGTCATAGCCGCATTGTGACAAACTGCACTTTGCACCGGCGCCGGCTTACGGTACAATACAGACAGACGCCGCAGCGCGCTTTCGGGTGCGGGCGGCGCATGCACATAAATATAGTCAGATAGGAAACGGGGTGGGCCCTATGGTGGTCAAAATTGAAAACCTGGTCAAACGATATGGCAAGCTGATTGCGCTGGATCATCTGAACCTGCAAATACGTGAGGGGGAGATCTTCGGCCTGCTGGGGCCGAACGGCTCCGGCAAGACAACGGCAATCAACTGCATGCTCTCGCTGCTGCAATATGACAAGGGCAGCGTGCAGATTTTTGGGAAAGAAATGGCCCCGACGGCCTATGACCTCAAACGGGAAATCGGCATTGTGATGCAAAACGTCGCGGTGTTCGACGAACTGACGGTCCGGCAGAACGTCGATTACTTTTGCGGCCTGTATGTGACCGACCGGAACCGGCGCAGAGGACTTGTGAAGCAGGCAATCCAGTTTGTCGGACTGGAAGAATACGAAAAGTTTCTGCCCAAAAAGCTCAGCGGCGGCCTGCTGCGGCGGCTGAACATCGCCTGTGGTATCGCGCACCGGCCGCGGCTAATCATCCTCGACGAACCCACTGTCGCAGTCGATCCGCAGAGCCGCAATTCGATTCTTGAGGGGATCCGGCAGCTTGGGCGCGAGGGCGCCACGGTGATCTACACCTCGCACTATATGGAGGAAGTGGAACAGCTCTGCACCCGGATTGCGATTCTGGACCAAGGCAGGGTGATCGCGGAGGGGACCAAAGAGGAGCTCAAATCTATGATTTCTGTCGGCGAGAAAATTGTTGTGGAGGCGTTTGGCGTTTCTGAATCGGCGCTGGAGGCGCTGCGTGCGCTGCCCGGCGTTGCAGCGGTGGAATACTGTGATGAAAAGCTGACCGTGCGCTCCGAGCGCGGGGGGAGCAATCTGACGCGCGTCGCGGCGTTTATCACCGAGCAGGGAATCGGCTATGGCAGAATCTACTCCGAGCTGCCGACGCTCAACGACGTTTTTCTCGAGATCACCGGAAAAGCGTTGCGGGACTGAAAGGAGGGGTTCGGATGTTCTGGCATGTATTCCGCTATAAAATTGTTTGTATGCTGCGGGACCGGCTCACGCTTTTCTGGACGTTTTTGTTTCCAATCCTGCTGTCGGTGCTGTTTTATCTCGCGTTTAACAACATCACGGCCGAGGAGGCGTTTCAAAAACTGCCGGTTGCGGTTGTGGGCGGCAGCGATGCGGCCGGGCTTCGCACGGTGATGGACGAAACGGAGCTATTTACGGTCACTGAAGCGACCGCCGCGCAGGCCGAAGAGCTGCTTGCGCGCGGCGAGGTGACCGGCGTGCTCACCGCCGGCGACCCACCGGTGCTCACGCTTTCGGGCGAGGGCATCGACCAGACGATTCTCTCGTCGTTTTTGGACGCCTATGAGCAGACCCGTGCGACGCTTGGCCGGATTGCCCGCGAAAACCCCCAGGCGCTGGCGGACGGCGTTTTGCAGGCGCTGGATACCGGCCGGTATATCGAAAGCGTCCCGCCCGGAAACGGCGCCGACGTATCGGTCGTTCTGTTTTATACGCTGCTGGCGATGACCTGCCTGCTGGGCGGTACGCTCTCCTGCGCGGATGTCGCGAACGTCCAGGCCAACCAGTCGGCGCGGGCCGCCCGGCAGGCCGCGTCGCCCGCGCACAAGATGAAGTTGTATCTTGGAATGGCCCTGGCGACGTTTGCAGTTCACTTTGCATCGGTTCTGCTGGTGTTCTTGTTTATCTCCCAAGTGCTCGGCGTCGCGTTCGGCGCGCATATCGGGTATATCCTGCTGCTGTGCTTTGTAAGCTGTTTTGCGAGCGTCACGCTTGGAGCGATGGTCGGCGCGCTGACCAAGAGGTCCGAGAATGTGAAGGTGGCGTTTTTGGTGGCGTTTACGCTGGTGTGCTGCTTCTTCGCGGGCATGATGAGCCCGGATATCAAGTACCTTGTGCAGTACCATGCGCCTGTGCTGTCCTATATAAACCCGGCAAACCTCGTGTCGGACGGGTTTTACGCGCTGTATTTCTACACGTCGTTTGACCGCTATTTTGTGAACCTTTCGATCCTGGCGGGCTTCGGTGTGGTGTTTGGGCTGGTGGCCTATCTGATTTTGAGGAGGCAGCGATATGCAAGCGTTTAAATTGTATTTCCGCGTGATTGCCCGTGGCTCCGCGGCAACAATCGGCGTCTATTTCGTCCTCTTCAGCCTGCTGGTGTTTATGTTCAGCTCCATGGAGGGCAAGACTGCCAACCTCGACAGCTACCAGGCCAGAAAGGTGAACACCATCCTGGTTAACCGGGATGATTCCGAATTGTCAAACGGCTTGGCGGCGTTTTTAGAGGAGAATGCGAATCTGGTGGCGTTCACAGACCGGCCGCAGGAGATCTCGGATGCGCTGTTTTACCGTGCGGCGGAATATGCGCTGACGATTCCGGCGGGCTACGGCGACGCGTTTTGGAGCGGGACGCCGGTGCCGCTGCAAACGACGGTGATCCCGGACAGCGCGAGCGGCAGGATGATGGATGGGCTGGTGCGGCAGTATCTGCAGACCGTGGAGCTCTACCATACGGCCGCGCCGGATAAGCCGCTGTCTGTAGTCCTCGAGGAAGCCCAGGACGACCTTGCGGTTCGCGCGCAGGTCGAGATGTCGGCTTCCGCCTCCGCGGGGGACACGCCGCTGCACAGTTTTTTCAACTATCTTTCCTATCCGCTGCTTGCGGTGCTCTGTTTCAGCATCACATCTGCAATGCTGGTGGTGGGCCGCAGGGACGTCAGACAACGGTCCCTCTGTGCGCCGGTGCGCCCGGCCTCGTATGCCTGGCAGATGTTTTTGGGCAACGCGGTGTTGTCGCTGGTAATCTGGGCAATGTATATCGTGTATGCCATGGTGCTGCACGGCGGAACGCTGTTTACACAGGAGGGCCTGCTGCTGGTGGCAAACTCGCTGCTGTTTGCCGTTGTCAGCCTGGCGCTGGGCTTTTTGGCAAGCAGCATTGTCACGGTGAAAACCGCAGCGGCGCTCTGCAATACGCTGGCGCTGGGCTTCTGCTTCCTTGGCGGCGCGTTTGTGCCCCAAAACCTGCTGAGCCAGACGGTTCGGAATATCGCGGTTGTCGACCCTGTGTTCTGGTTTATCAAATCCAACGACATCATCTGCTCTTTGCAGACATATGATGCGCAGACACTGCGGCCGGTATTTCTCAATATGCTGGTGCTCGTCCTGTTTGCCGCTGCGTTTCTGGCGGTGGCGCTGCTGACGTCTAAGTACCACAAAAAACAGGTGCACTGAATGCGGCTGCTGCGCATCAT
>CATNEU010000118.1 GCA_950097605.1 uncultured Oscillospiraceae bacterium
ACCGTTTCATTCGGGGACGTCGGCAAGGCGATTGCGGTGATTTTCCTGGTGATACAGGTCGCAGGCGCGGGTGGTACCTTCCCGATTGAGGTCACGCCGCGGTTTTTCAATATCGTCAACCCGCTGCTGCCGTTTACCTCGTCCATCAACGCGATGCGCGAGACAATCGCGGGACTGTACAGCGTGGACTATTGGATTGACCTGCTCAAGGTATGCGCCTATATTCCGGTTTCACTGCTGATCGGCCTGGTGCTGCGTAAACCCGTGATGAAGGTCAACGACTTTTTTAACCGCAAGCTGGAAGAGACACACTTAATGTGACGGCTCGCAGCGGGCGCCATGGAACAAAACACACGCTGTAAAACGGCATCTCCTTTCTCGGAGATGCCGTTTTTTGGATAGCAGAGGCGGCCAAAGGGCATACGCGCATGCGCAGCGGCGAACAGGCACATGTTTTTGCGCATTCGCATACTGATGGCAATGTCGCTGTTTTTTGGCAAAAGGGCCATCAAAATGCAGGAATGCAAAAATCGTCTTGCAAAAAGGCTGCAAATGGATTACAATAAGGAGCAGAGTATCTGCGGGGAATATTCCCTGCGCCGGCTCCCGGGGAGCAAAGCGACTGCGCTTTGCGAAGAGGTGCCCCAAAGCCCGCCTATCTTGCAAAATCCAGAAGGTGGAAACCGTCCCGGCGCGTTTTTTGGAAAGTGCAGACAACGTATATTACAATGCGTACAGGAGGATTGTCATGAGTGAATACAGGGCAATGGAGGATGCGCAGCTCATAGAGCTGAAAGCCAAACTGGAAAAGGAATATAAGGCGTTTCAACAAAAGGGCCTGCAGCTGAATATGGCGCGGGGCAAGCCCAGCAAGGACCAGCTCGACCTTTCGATGGAAATGCTCGACTGCGTGACCGCCAAAGATGCGATGGTTTGGGAGGATAAGCTCGACTTGCGCAACTATGGCGCGCTCGACGGCATTGTGGAGGCAAAGCGGCTGTTTGCCGGGCTGCTCGGCGTCGCGGAGGACGAAGTGATCGTCGGCGGCAATTCGAGCTTAAACATGATGTACGATACGGTTGCCCGCTGCCTGACACACGGCGTGGATGGCAGACAACTGCCCTGGAACCGGCAGGGAGAGGTCAAGTTTCTCTGCCCGACGCCCGGTTACGACCGCCATTTCGCAATCTGCGAGCACTTCGGTATCAAGATGATCAACGTGCCGATGCGGGCGGACGGGCCGGATATGGACATGATTGAGAAGCTGGTTTCCAAGGATGCGGCAATTAAGGGCATCTGGTGCGTTCCGAAGTATTCCAACCCGGACGGCGTGACCTATTCCGACGAGGTCGTCCGCCGTTTTGCAGCGCTGCGGCCCGCCGCCGGCGATTTCCGGATTTTCTGGGACAACGCCTACTGTGTGCACGATTTCACCGACCAGCCCGACACGCTGTTAAATATTATGGACGAGTGCAAAAAGCGCGGCCGGGAGGACATGGTGTATGCATTCGCATCGACCTCCAAGATCAGCTTTTCAGGTTCCGGCGTTGCGGCAATGGCGGCTTCCAAGAAAAACCTTGCGTTTATCAAAAAGCTGCTCTCGATCCAAACCATCGGCCCGGATAAGCTCAACCAACTGCGCCATGTGAAGTTTTTTGGGGACGCCGACGGCGTGCGCGCGCATATGAAAAAGCACGCGGCGATTTTAAAGCCCAAGTTCGACTGCGTGCTGCGCTGGCTCGACAGGGAGATCCGCCCCTGCGGAATCGGAAGCTGGCAGGAGCCGCACGGCGGCTATTTCGTGAGCTTCCACACGCTCGAGGGCTGTGCAAAGCGCGTGGTGTTTCTCTGCAAGGAGGCGGGCGTTGTGCTCACGGGGGCGGGCGCGACCTATCCCTATGGCATCGACCCGCTGGACGCCAACATCCGCATTGCGCCAACCTTCCCGCCGGTTGGGGAGCTTGAAGTGGCGATGGAGCTGTTCTGCCTGTGCGTCAAGCTTGCAAGCGTGGAAAAAATTCTTGCAGACCGTGTGTGACAGCCGGTAAAGGAAGTGGAGGAGCCAAGATGAAAAACAGTTACGAAAGCCCGTTTTGCACCCGATACGCAAGCCCCGAAATGCAGTACCTGTTTTCGGCGGATAAAAAATTTACCACCTGGAGAAAGCTCTGGGTGGCGCTGGCCCGCGCCGAAATGCAGTTGGGGCTGCCCGTCAGCCCCGAGCAGGTTGCGGAGCTCGAGGCCCATGTAGAGACCATCAACTATGCCGACGCGGAAGCGCGCGAGCGGGAATGCCGTCATGACGTGATGTCCCATGTGTATGCGGATGGACTCCAGTGCCCGCATGCCAAGCCCATCATCCATTTGGGCGCGACCTCCTGCTATGTCGGCGACAATACCGACATCATTGTGATGCGGGACGCGCTGGCGCTTGTGCGCCGCAAGCTCGTGAGCGTGATCGCGCTGCTTGCGGACTTTGCAAACGCCTATAAGGGGATGCCCGCGCTGGCCTATACCCACCTGCAGCCCGCGCAGCTCACCACCGTGGGCAAGCGCGCGACGCTCTGGATCAACGAGCTGCTGCTCGACCTCGACGAGCTGGAATACCGCATGAACAGCCTGAAGCTGCTGGGGTCCAAGGGCACAACCGGCACCCAGGCGAGCTTTGTGGAGCTGTTCGACGGCGACACCGCCAAGATTGCCGAGCTCGAACGGCTGATCGCGCGGGAGATGGGCTTTGAAGAGGTCGTGCCGGTGTCCGGCCAGACCTACTCGAGAAAGGTCGACGCACAGGTGCTCGCGACGCTCGGCGGCATCGCGCAGAGCGCGAGCAAGTTTGCAAACGACCTGCGCATCCTGCAAAACTTCAAGGAGATGGAAGAGCCTTTTGAAGCGCACCAGATCGGTTCCTCCGCGATGCCCTATAAGCGCAACCCGATGCGCTCCGAGCGCGTTTCGGCGCTGGCGCGCTATGTGATTGTGGACACGCTCAATCCCGCGTTCACCGCGGCCACCCAGTGGTTCGAGCGTACGCTCGACGACTCCGCCAACAAGCGGGTTGCCGTTGCGGAGGGCTTCCTCGCGGTGGATTCGATCTTGAACATCCTGATCAACGTGGCGGACGGCCTGGTGGTTTACCCCAAGGTGGTTGAGCAGCGCGTGATGCGCGAGCTGCCGTTTATGGCGACCGAGAACATCATGATGACCGCGGTGAAAAAGGGCGGCGACCGCCAGGAGCTGCACGAGAGGCTGCGCCGGCATTCCATCGCGGCGGGCAAGCGCGTGAAGGAAGAGGGGCTGGAGAACGACCTGATCGACCGCATTGTCGCGGACGAAGCGTTTCTGCTGAAAAAGGAAGAAATCGAGACGATTTTAAATCCGCGGAATTTTACAGGACGCGCCGAAGAACAGGTCGAAATTTTTCTCAAAACCTGCGTACAGCCCGTTTTAGACAGGTATTCTGACAGTATTGGTGAAAAAACTGAACTTACGGTTTAGTAATTTTATTGACTTTTATTGTCCAAACGAATATAATAATTGTTGTCAATGCCTATATGTTTTGAATGCAAGGCGTACCGAATGCATCGTTTTGTCTAAAAACGGTGCATTCGGTATGAAATAAGCAGGACAGGCCGCGTTATTTTGTCGTGCTTTTCTTGATCGAATGCGATGCAAAAGACGGTTTTGCCGCCAGCCGCCGTTCTTTTGACGCGTGCATAAAACACAGAAAAATGCAGTGCATCTCCGATGCAGGGGGTCTCCGGCCGGGCCGGGGAATGCTCTGGCCGCATGGAGGGCTCATCCGATCGGAGCGGGCAACTGACGCGGCCGTGCGTTTTTCTGAATATGGGCAACTTAGAAAGCATTGGAGGATTCGACCTATGAAGCGAGTTGGAAAACCCGTATTTTTCATCGTTGTCCTTCTGATCGCATTTCTTACTGTGACGTCGTTTTTCGGCATCAGTAATACATATGGCGATTTGAGGACGGTGTATATCAAGGGTGGCAACGACATTCGTTGGGGTATTGACGTCAGGGGCGGCGTGGACGTTACCTTTACTCCACCGGAGGGCGTGGACGCCACGGATACCCAGATGACCGCTGCGGAGTCCGTTATCAAACAGAGGCTGATTTCGCTCAACATCACCGACAGCGAGGTGTATACCGACACAGCAAAGGACCGTATCATCGTCCGCTTCCCCTGGAAAGAGGATGAAGAGGACTTCGATCCGGAGAAGGCCATAGAGGAGCTCGGCGCAACCGCCGAACTGACCTTCCGCGAGGGCATCGAGATCGACGACGAGGGCAAGCCCACCGGCACAACGCTCGAAAACGTGATCTTAAACGGCAACGACGTGGACGAGGCCGTCGCGGGCATCGACCAAAACACCAACAAGTACATTGTCTCGCTGGAGCTGACCTCCACCGGCGCACAGAAGTTTGCCGATGCAACGGGCAAATTGGCCGCCTCTAAGGGACAGATCTCGATCTGGATGGATGATACGCTGATCTCCGCGCCGTCCGTCAACGAGAAGATTCCAAGCGGTAAGGCGATGATCTCGGGCAACTTTACCAGCGAAGAGGCGCAGAGCCTTGCAAACAAGATCAATTCGGGCGCGCTTCCATTTAAGCTGCAAACCGAAAACTTCAGCACAATCAACCCGACCCTCGGTCTCGGCGCGAGGGACGCGATGGTGCTTGCGGGCGTGATCGCGTTTATTCTCATCTGTATCTTCATGGTCATTATGTACAAGCTGCCGGGCGTGGTTGCCTGTATCGCCCTGCTTGGACAGGTGGCGGGCACAATCGCCGCGATTTCGGGCTATTTCCCGCCGTTCCCAAGCTTTACGCTCACGCTGCCGGGTATTGCGGGTATCATCCTCGCAATCGGCATCGGCGTGGATGCGAACGTCATCACGGCCGAGCGCATTAAGGAGGAGATCAAAGCGGGCAGGACCCTCGACGGCGCGATCAGCACCGGTTACAGCCGCGCTTTCTCCGCAATCTTCGACGGCAATATCACAATTATCATCACAGCGCTGGTTCTGATGGGCGCGTTCGGCGCGCCGACCAGTATGATGGCGAAGCTGTTCTCGCCGATCTTCAGTTGGCTGGGTTCTTCCACGGCGGGCGCGATCTATTCGTTTGGATACACGCTGGTGGTGGGCGTTGTGCTCAACTTCCTGTTCGGCGTGCTTTCCACCAAGCTGATGACCAAATCTTTGTCTCAGTTCAAAGCCTTCCGTAAACCGAAGCTGTATGGAGGTGCAAAATAATGAAACAAAGAGAAAAGGACTTCGATTTCGTTGGCAAACGAAAAATCTGTTTTATCGTATCCTCCGCGCTTCTGCTGCTCACCATTCTGCTGAGCTTTTTCCCAGGCCCGATTCTGGACATCCAGTTCAAGGGCGGTTCAATCGTGACCTATTCCTATGAGGGCGACCTGAACAAGGACGACGTCAAAAACGTTGTTGAAAAGGCCATTGAAGAGACTGTGAAGGTGCAGGAATCCGAGGATGTCCGAACCGGCAAAAAGAACATTGTGATTTCCCTGACAGCGGATAAGAGCCTTTCCGCCGAAAAGCAGATCAAGC
>CATNEU010000119.1 GCA_950097605.1 uncultured Oscillospiraceae bacterium
TAAGCTGCTGCTGGAAGCCAAAAAGGCAACCGGTCTGCCCATTGTGACCGAGATTATGAACCTGGCGCACCTCGACTTGTTTGCGGAAGTAGACGTGATCCAGGTGGGTGCGCGCAACATGCAGAACTTCGAGATGCTCAAGGAGCTGGGACGCTGCGGCAAGCCGATCTTGCTCAAACGCGGTCTTGCCAACACGCTGGAGGAGTTTTTGATGAGCGCGGAATACATTATGTCGGGCGGTAATGAAAATGTCATTCTCTGCGAGCGCGGTATCCGCACGTTTGAAACAATGACCCGCAACACCCTGGATATTTCGGCGGTGCCGGTGCTCAAGAGGCTTTCGCATCTGCCGGTCGTTGTGGACCCCAGCCATGCAACGGGTATTCCGTGGCTGGTGGAGCCGCTTTCCAAGGCCGCAATTGCGGCGGGCGCGGATGGCCTGATGATTGAGGTGCACAACAATCCAAAGGCCGCGCTCTGCGACGGTGCGCAGTCGCTGACGCCCGCACAATTTGATGCGGTGATGAACAAAGCCCGCGCATACGTGGAGTTTGAAGGCAAAGAAATGTAGTTGTGACTTTTAAACAGCACCCCAACAAGATACATAAAACGCATTTTGTATATTTGCAGAATAGGAGGAAGGCCATGTGCAACCCACGTGGCCTTCCTCCTATTTGCGTTGGGATGGCAGGCCCAAAGCAGATGAAGGCTTTTTGTGTAATCTGCACAAAATTTGTATGGGGCTTTCCCATTGTAAGCCCGAAATCCGGCGCTGTCCGTTCCGTTCGTAACAAAAAAGACAAAATATCATTGAAATTCCTTCAAATGCGCCGGAATCCGCCTTGACATTGCCCGGAATCGGCGGTATCATAATGTAGTGATTTAATGGCGAAAAGCTTTAAATGGATAAAGCGAATTCGCCCGACAGAAGTTGTGGAGAGAGGGTATTGGTTATGACAGTGTGGGTTATACTCGGAATCTATGTTGCCGTGATGATCGTGATTGGTGTAATGGGCGCCAGAAAAGTCAATTCACTGACCTCGTTTGTGGTGGGGTCCCGCAGCGCCGGGCCGTGGATGTCGGCGTTTGCATATGGCACCACCTATTTTTCAGCGGTGCTGTTTATCGGATACGCGGGCCGCTCGGGCTGGGATTTTGGCCTTTGGGCCGTGCTGATCGGCCTTGGAAACGCCGTTTTCGGCGCGTGGCTTGCCTGGAAAGTGCTGGCCGACCGCACACGTGAGGTCACCAGGCGGCTCAAAATCAAAACCATGCCGCAGATGTTTGAAAAGCGGTTTATCAGCAAACCCATGAAGATCTTTGCGGCGATTGTGATCTTCATCTTTATGACGCCCTATTCGGCTTCGGTCTATTCCGGCCTGAGCTATCTCTGTGAATCGGTGCTGCACATCGACTATGCCGCCGCGATGCTGGCCATTGCACTGATCTCCGCGGTTTATCTGGTGCTCGGCGGCTATCTGGCCTCGCTGAAAGCGGACTTCATCCAGGGCATTGTGATGATCTTCGGCATTCTGGCCATGATCTTTTTCGTGTTCCGCGCGGAAGAGGTCGGGGGCCTGTCACAGGGGCTGTCCAACCTCTCGGAAATTATGCGCGAGCACGAACTGATGCCGCTGGCGGGCTCGAACGTCCTGCCGCTGGTCAGTTTAATTATCCTCACAAGCTTTGGAAGCTGGGGACTGCCGCAGATGATTCACAAATTCTACGGTGTGGCAGACCGCGGCGCGATCAAAAGAGGTACGGTGATTTCAACAATTTTCTGCGGGATCATCTCCTGTGGGGCCTATCTCGTCGGCGCGCTCTCCCGGCTGTTTTTCACAGATATTCCGGAGCTGGCCGGCAAGGCCAACTATGACCTGATCATTCCACAGATGCTGATTAAGAGCCTGCCGACCGTGCTGCTCGCGGTGGTTTTGGTGCTGGTGCTTTCCGCGTCGGTTTCAACGCTCTCGGGCATTACGCTGACCTCTTGCTCCACGCTTTCAATGGACCTGATCGTCAGTGTTTTCCGCCCCAATATGGACAAGAAGAAAACCCTCACGATTACAAGGGTGCTCTGTCTGCTGTTTATCCTGTTCTCGTTTGTCATCGCCTATTTCAAGCTGCCTATTTTAATGCTGATGTCGTTCTCTTGGGGCAGCGTGGCAGGCGCGTTCCTGGCGCCCTACCTGCTCGGCCTGTATTGGAAAAAGATGAATCGCTTTGGGGCCTGGAGCGGCATGCTCGGCGGCCTTGGCGTATCGGTTGTGCTGGCGCTGGTATCAAACTTCGACGCGGGCAAATCCGCCGTGTTCGGCGTGACGGCCATTGCGTCCTCCTTTGTGTTCTGCTTTGTCGGCACGCTGGTGGGCCGGGCAATCGGCGGCAAAAGCGCGCAGACCAACGACGCGTTTTTTGCCGTATCCGACGAAGTGCAGGCGTGAATTTCGGGAAAATGACGAAAAACCTGCGCTTTATTTCCGAAATTCTAAAATTTTTTGACAAAAGGGCGTTTTTTGGGTAGAATGAAGTGGGTGATGCAATCATGATGTGGGACAAAAACACAGAAACGATGTCGAGAGCCGGCATCGAATCGGTGCAGCTTGAACGGCTTAAGCGGGTGGTCAAACACTGCTATGACAATGTGCCGTTTTATCATAAAAGGCTGACCGAGGCGGGCGTGACGCCCGAGAAAATCAAGACGCTTTCGGATATCCAGTACATACCGTATACGACCAAGGCGGATATCCGCGATACATATCCCTATGGGCTGTTTGCCGTGCCCATGAAGCAGGTGGTGCGCATCCATGCGTCGAGCGGCACAACCGGCAAACCGACCGTCGTCGGCTATACTAAACAGGACATTGAAACCTGGTCGCAGCTTGTTGCAAGGCTTTGCATGGCGGCCGGCGCGAGCGAGGACGATATTGTCCAAATCGCGTTTGGCTATGGGCTGTTCACCGGCGCGCTGGGCCTGCACTATGGCCTGGAAAAAATCGGCGCGTCGGTGGTGCCGGCCTCGAGCGGCAACACCGAAAAGCAAATCATGCTGATGAAGGACTTCGGCACGACCGCCGTTGTCAGCACGCCTTCCTATGCGCTGTATATGGCCGAGGTGGCGAAGGACATGGGCTGTAGCAAAGAGGACTTTCGACTGCGCCTCGGCCTGTTCGGCTCCGAGGGCTGTTCCGTTGAAATGCGCAGTGAAATCGAGGAGGCCTGGGGACTGTTTGCCACCGACAACTACGGCATGAGCGAGCTGATCGGCCCGGGCGTTTCGGGCGAATGCCGCCGCCGCGAGGGCATGCACATCGCCGAGGACCACTTCCTGCCCGAGGTGATCGACAGCGCGTCCGGCGAGGTGCTGGACCGCGGCGACACCGGCGAGCTTGTGATCACCACGCTGACCAAAGAGTGCTTCCCGCTGCTGCGGTACCGTACCAAGGACATCACCAGACTCAATTATGAGACCTGCGCGTGCGGCAGGACGCATGCGCGGATGGATAAGATCAAGGGCCGCAGCGACGATATGCTCAAAATACGCGGCGTCAACGTCTTCCCGTCCCAGATCGAAAGCGTGCTGATCGGTATGGACCAGATTGGGCCGCACTATCAGTTGGTGGTCCGCCGAGAGGGCTTTATGGATACGCTGGAGGTCAAGGTGGAACTGACGAACGGGGACCTGTTGGAACGCTATGGCGAATTGCAGGAGCTGCAGCACAGCATCCAGTATAAACTCAAAACCGTGCTGGGCATTGTTGCCAAGGTGCAACTTGTGGAGCCCAAAACAATCGAGCGCTTTGCGGGCAAGGCAAAGCGGGTGGTGGACCTGCGTGGAAAAGAATAGACCGCCTTTTCATAGGCACGGCTAGGGGCTGTCTGAAAAGCGCTGTTTCGGCGTTTTTCGGGCAGTCCCTAGGGTGCTGTTATATTGGACAGATGGGGAAATCCTCCATCTGCCGCCGCGCATATGGCGCGGCATACCAGAAGGAATACGCATCAGAGGAGGAACCAGTTTTGAAAAAGCTTATGCTGGGCAACGAAGCGGTTGCCAGAGGACTGTTTGAAGCCGGCTGCAACGTGGTATCGAGCTACCCGGGAACGCCGAGCACCGAGATTACCGAGTATGCCAGCAAATACGACGAGGTCTATTGCGAGTGGGCGCCCAACGAGAAAGTGGCCTGCGAGGTGGCGATCGGCGCGTCGATCGGCGGTTCGCGTTCGTTTTGTGCGATGAAGCACGTCGGGCTCAATGTGGCGGCGGACCCGCTGTTCACAGCGTCGTATTCGGGTGTTGGCGCGGGCATGGTGATTGCCGTAGCGGACGATCCGGGCATGCATTCCTCGCAGAACGAGCAGGACTCGCGCCATTATGCGATTGCCTCGAAGGTGCCGATGGTTGAACCGTCGGATTCCTCCGAATGCCTGGACTATGTAAAAGCGGCCTATGCGATCAGCGAGCAGTTTGACACGCCGGTATTGCTCCGGCTCTCCACCCGGATCTCGCACTCCCAGAGCATCGTGGAGACCACCGAGCGCACCGAACTGCCGCTGCGTGCGTATGAGAAAAACGCGCCCAAATATGTGATGATGCCGGCCTATGCCAAGGGTAAGCACGTCGTCGTGGAAAACAGACAACTTGCGCTTGCGGACTATGCCGAGGAGACGCCGCTCAACCGCATCGAATGGGGAAGCGACGCAATCGGCGTGATTACAGCCGGCACCACCTATAATTATGCCAAAGAGGCATTGGGAGATAACGCCAGCTATCTCAAGCTGGGCCTGGTTAACCCGCTGCCCGTCAAGCTGATCCAGGAGTTTGCGTCCAAGGTGCAAAAGCTCTATGTGATCGAGGAGCTCGACGATATCATCGAAACCCATTGCCGCAAAATCGGCCTGGAGCCGGTCGGCAAAGAGCTGTTCGGCTTCATCGGCGAGTTTTCGCAGCGGACGGTTGCCGAGAAAATCCTCGGCGAAACCAACGAGACGGTTTCGTTTGGCGAAAATGTGCCTGTGCGGCCGCCGGTGCTCTGCCCGGGCTGCCCGCACAGAGGCCTGTTCTATACATTAAAGAAAGAAAAGGTCATGGTCAGCGGCGATATCGGCTGCTATACGCTTGCCGCCGCCGCGCCGCTCGCCGCAATGGATACCACCATCTGCATGGGCGCTTCGATCTCCGGCCTGCACGGCTTCAACAAGGCCAGGGGGGAGGAATCCGCGAAAAAATCCGTGGCGGTGATCGGCGACTCCACCTTTATGCACTCGGGCATGACCGGCCTTGTGAACATCGCCTACAACCAGGGCTGTTCCAAGGTGATCATTCTGGACAACTCAATCACCGGCATGACCGGGCACCAGCAGAACCCCACAACGGGCTACACGATCAAAGGCGATCCGACCGCGGCCGTCAACCTCGAACAGCTCTGCGGTTCTCTGGGTATTCAGCATGTGCGGGTTGTCAACCCGAACGACCTCGAGCAGACCGGCAAGGCGGTTAAAGAGGAGCTCTCG
>CATNEU010000120.1 GCA_950097605.1 uncultured Oscillospiraceae bacterium
GCACATCGCCGCAGACAGCCAACGCGCCCAGACGCTGCTCGACGAGGCGGTAAGGCCGGAGCTGCTCTGAATTTCATAAACTCATATATAGCCAATGGCAACTCGAATGGGTTGTCATTGGCTATATGCATGCTTGCTGAATCCGTGTACAAACAGTGGATTGAAGTGTTGTGGTACATACTTTATACGAAATGCAACACAACTGCGCACTGTTTCGTACAAACCACATGTGGGATAGAAAAACGCCACGCAGCGGTGTTCCCTCGGAAAATGCCCGCCAAAGGAAGCGTCGATACCTATAAAGAAAAGCTTCCCATTGAACCAGGACGCATTTGGTATGAAGCCGATATCCATTATTATGGCGGGCGGCGCGGCACAGACCGCGTGCTGTATTCCAATGATGGGCTGATCTTCGTAACATACGACCACTATACCACCTTTTGTGAAATTGTATGAGGAGGGCCATACATGTACGATCGCGAACATGACGAAGACTGGTACGCTTTTAAGAATAATTCCCGACAACCCCATCCGGCTGGACTTCACCGGCTGCAAAAGCTACTGGCAATTCCATGTGATTTTAAAAGAGGCTTTTGGGTTCCCCGAATACTATGGAAAAAACTTCGACGCGCTCTGGGATTGTCTGGATGGGCTTTTCAGAGAGGAACGCACAGTGGAAATCTACGGTCTACACAGCCTGCCGGCAGCATTTGCAGAGGATATCAGGATTTTGCTGGAAGTTTTTGAGGAGGTGCATGAAGACAATCCCAACGTGACGTTTGTCGTCCTTTCATAGTGTTTCCGTTCACAATTTGATCCTATGGCCCAGTTCTCTACAAACTACCCTCTATTGTCGAATAGACCTATAAACAGAAACGGGAAGGCCGTCAGCGCATTTGCTGACGGCCTTCCCGTTTCTATACTTTTTACGGTTCAATAGACTTTCGTTTTTTACCGTTCCGCCAGCGGCACGTAGTCCTGGTGCTTGGCCACGCTCTTGTAGGCCGGACGGATGATCTTGCCCGCGTTGATGAGCTCCTCGATGCGGTGCGCGCTCCAGCCCGCGATACGCGCAATTGCGAAGATCGGCGTATACAGCTCGAGCGGCAGGTTGAGCATGCTGTAGACAAAGCCGCTGTAGAAATCCACGTTGGCGCTCACGCCCTTGTAGATCTTGCGCTCCTCGCCGATGACCTCGGGCGCAAGGCGCTCGATCAGCGAATAGAGCTGGAACTCCTCGGTGAGCCCCTTCTCCTCCGAAAGGCTCTTGACAAACGCCTTGAACACATTGGCGCGCGGGTCGGAGATTGAATAGACCGCGTGTCCCATTCCATAGATCAGGCCCGCTTTGTCGAAGGCCTCCTTGTGCAGCAGCGCAACCAGATAGCGGCGCACCTCTTCCTCGTCCGTCCAGTCCTTGACGTTCTTTTTCATATCGTCGATCATCTGCACAACCTTGATGTTTGCGCCGCCGTGCTTGGGGCCCTTCAACGAGCCCAGCGCCGCCGCCATAACCGAATATGTATCAGTGCCCGAGGAGGACACAACATGTGTTGTAAACGAAGAGTTGTTGCCGCCGCCGTGCTCCGCGTGCAGCACAAGCGCCACATCGAGAATGCGCGCCTCCAGCTTGGTGTATTTGCTGTCCGGACGCAGCAGGTGCAGGATGTTTTCAGCCGTGGACAACTCGGGCTGCGGCGCGTGGATGAACAGGCTCTGCCCATCGTGGTAGTGGCTGTAGGCCTGGTAGCCATAGACCGAAAGCACCGGGAACAGCGCAATGAGCTGCAGGCACTGGCGCAGGACGTTTGGAATCGAGATGTCGTTCGCGCGGTCGTCATAGGAGTAGAGCGTCAGCACGCTGCGTGCTAAGGTGTTCATCATATCCGAGCTGGGCGCCTTCATGATAATATCCCGCACAAAGCTGGTCGGCAGCGTCCGGTAGTTGGCCAGCAGCATGCGGAAATCGTCGAGCTTTTGTTTGTCCGGCAGGCTGCCGAACAGCAGCAGGTAGATGGTCTCCTCAAAGCCGAAGCGGTCTTCCTTAATAAAGCCGCGCACAATCTGTTCGATGTCCACCCCGCGATAAAACAGCTTGCCCTCACAGGGCACCAGCTCGCTATCTACAACCGTATAGGAGCGCACCTCCGCAATCTCGGTCAGGCCCGCAAGGACACCCTTGCCGTTGATATCGCGCAACCCGCGCTTCACTTCATATTTGCTGTATAGTTCCGGATTGATGGAACTGTTTTGTACACAAAGCTCTGAAAGAGCTTCAATTTCGGGCGTAATAGCGGAATACTTATTATAAGGCATCCTACAACACTCCTTCTTCTATATGGTTTGAGGCCGCCGGACCCGAGCCGCACCGCGTGCAATGGAACCGGGCGGGCCGCATTTTACACAGGAACCCAAAAGCGGCATGCACAGATACGGACCATCTTTTAATGGCTGCACTTGTCGGAACCGATATTTTTTTGTTCCTTTTTAAATTTATTTTATTAGTATAGCACAAAGATTGGAAATAAGCAATCCACTCCAACACCGGCGATGGGCAATTTGGGCTGTTTTCAGCGCCTACAATGTTAAAGTTTTATGACAACGCCGGAAACTTTTTTGCGGGCAGCATACATATTGGAAAAGCCGGTGGATATTGGAAACGCGCGGTTTGTATCGGTGGGAAACGCCTGTATGCCCCCACTGCGCCAAACGCATCCTGCCGCTTGCTCGGGTTTCCACACAAAAAGAGAGATGGAACGTTTCCATCTCTCTTTTTTGCAAATCCAGACTGCCTGCAATCCCGGCCTCAAAGAGAAAACCGCTTATGGATCGAATCAAGATTGCACCCAGTGTGGATTTGTTTGGTACGCCCCTTTACCGCCCAGGATTTGATCTGGCAGAGGGCAGGCATGTTTATCCGATTTTGCTCATAGTCTTTAAAGGGTCGAGGTACTTGCCGTCTTTCATCATCTCAAAGTGCAGGTGGCTCTCCTCCGAGGCCTCCGCGGAGGCGGTCTCACCGATGGAGCCGATTACCTGTCCGGCCTTGACGGCCTGGTCCTGTTCAACATTGATATTCTTGTTCAAGCCCTTATAGATCGCAACAATGCCGTCGTCATGGGTGATTTCCACGACCTGGCCCCACATCGCGTCCTCATAAATTTTGCTGACTTTGCCTGCGCTGGCCGATTTCACAGCAGTTCCCTGTTTGCCGGTGAGATCCACACCGTTGTGGGTGCGCCAGTCGCCAAGCGTTTTGGACTTCACAAGCTCGCCGTTGCTAAACGCACTCAGCACGTCACCTTCTACCGGCAAGACGTACAGCGATGTTTGCTGTCCCTGTGCAGACGTCGACGAATCGGAAGACGTTCCGGAGTTTTTTGAATCCTGCGACTGCGAGCCAGACGACTGTCCCTGATTTGACGAGGATGTCGAGGACCCGGATTCTACCGGCACGCCGCTCTGATTTTTTCCGACATCCTCTGTGCCGGGGAAATTCCACTCGTCTCCCTCGCCTGTGCCGATGCTCGACAGCTTGGCCTTGTCGACTACGCCGTTTCCCTGTAAATTGTTCATTGTTTTATCAATAGCGACCCAGGAAGCCGCGCCGGCTCCGACAATGCACAGCGCGAGCGCTATATAAAATCCTCTTCCCTTGATGAACCTTGAGAATTTGCTCTTGCCAAAATGTAAATTTGCCATAGTCTCTACACCTCCAAGATTATTTTTGACGCGGAATGTCTTCGTTATGCGGTCGGGTTCCTCTTCTTTTGAAAAACCGTAGCGATTTGGGTTTTTAAATCGTCAAAAATTTTCACGTCGTTAGTATAGGCGGACCAGAAGGTTTTATACGGCGTTTTTGTTTTTTAGCAAGAACATCTGCACGCAAAGTTTTTTTGCAGGTGCTGGCGCCATACGCGCGCGGAATATACAACGCAAATGGCAAATTCCCATCTTTTTTCTTTTGCAAAAGAAAAAAGCCCCACCAAAGGTGGAGCTAAAAATGAAATAATCTGTATGTAAAATTACTTTCTGAGCTCAGCCATGCAGTCGCCACAGATATTGCGGCCCTTGTATACCTGAACATCCTTTGCACTGTTGCAGAACAGGCAGCAAGGCTCATACTTTTTCAGAATGACCTGGTTGCCGTCCACATAAATCTCGAGAGCGTCCCTCTCTGCGATGTTGAGTGTGCGTCTGAGTTCGATAGGCAGTACAATTCGGCCTAGTTCGTCAACTTTTCTGACAATTCCTGTAGATTTCATAATTTTGCCTCCTCAATTTTTTGCTTTTCCTCAATAAGCTTTTGCATCTTATAATATATATGAAAATCCTATATTTGTCAAATGTTTGCAAGAAAAAAATTGTATACTTTTTGTGAATTATTCAGCCAATTCTCCTTTTTTTCGCGAATTCTCGTGTTTTCAAACCTCCATTTTTGTCTATTTAGTCTAAAGTATCGGTAAAATCCACTTCGTTTTTATCCAGATCATAAAAAATACAAAAAAACGAAAATATTCTTTTAAAAGGTGGAAATCCGTATGATGGGTTGGATATTTACGGGACTTATTGTCATATCTGTGCTATTTGGGTGCTTAAACGGCCGAATGCCGGAGGTTTCGGGCGCCGCCATCGGCGGCTGCACCGGCGCGGTCGAGCTGTTTCTAACCCTGCTGGGCTCGATCTGTCTCTGGACGGGGCTGCTCAAGGTCGCGGATAAGGCCGGCCTCACCACTGTGCTGAGTAAACTGATTTCCCCGATCACCAAACGGCTGTTCCGTGGGATGGACCCGGCTTCGCCCGCCGCAAAAGCCATCTGCATGAACATCACCGCCAACTTTTTGGGACTCGGCAACGCGGCCACGCCGCTCGGCATCGCCGCTATGAAGGAAATGCAGAAAGCGGCGCCCGAAAAGCACACCGCTTCGCGGCACATGATTACCTTTGTGGTGCTCAATACCGCCTCCATCCAGCTAATTCCCACCAATACCGCTATACTGCGCCTGCAAAACGGCAGCGCGGCCCCTATGGACATCATGCCCGCCGTTTGGCTGACCTCGGTTGTGACGGTCGCCGTCGGGCTGGCCGCCGTGAAGGTGTGCAGTATACTCTGCCACGACACGCCGCCGAGCCGCGCCAAACCGCAGGGCCGCAGCTCCCGGCTTCTGCCGGGCCATTCCCCTCCGCCGGATGCCCCCGCGCCAAAGCAATCCCGGGCATAAAACCCAAGACTTTGCAACCTGACGTTTGGAGAGATGCCGCATGCCAAATCTGACCGACCTGCTCGTTCCGCTGATTATCTGCTTGATCCTGGTGTTTGGACTCATACGGGGCGTCAAGGTATTCGACGTTTTCATCAAAGGCGCAAAGGAAGGCGTGCTGACCGCCGTGAAAATCCTGCCGGCGCTGATCGCCATTCTGACCGCCGTCGGCATGTTCAAGGCCTCCGGCGCGCTGGATATCCTCA
>CATNEU010000121.1 GCA_950097605.1 uncultured Oscillospiraceae bacterium
CGGTCGGGGATTGTTAAGGGGGCAGGCCCGCGACCCTGCGCCGCGCTTTCCGCGACCGCTGTGCTGTCGCCCTTTGCTGCGCTGTGTACGGCGTGCAGTCAAATGGAGCGGAGCCGTTGGCCCCCTTGACTGAGTTTTTGCCTCCTTTTTCCTCACGAAAAAGGAGGGGCCGGTCGCGGCCTGAGCGACAAGCTGAAAGAAAGATGAATATAAAGGTTAAGGAGACCAAAGCCAAAAAGGAGGGGCCGGTCGCGGCCTGAGCGACAAACTAAAAAATAGATGCATCAAAAAGCTATAAAAAGAGATCTAAAAAACCGTCGCGGCCTGAGCGACAAAATAAAAAATAAATGCATCTATCGGTGAAAAAGCAAAAAAGAAAAACGCCCCGGTCAGGGCGTTTTTTCTTTTTTATCAATCACCTTGTATTTGAGCAATAAATCCTCAATTGCTTCGTCCAGCAACCGGGAAGAGGGGATTCTTGTATCAGCGGAAAGCTTCTTAAATATCGTGTAGAGTTCAAAATCTGTAGTTATTGTCCAATGTCTTCTTGTATGTTTTGTTTGAGCCAAAATGCATCACCTCATCTCCGACTATATTATATAAAGAATTATCAAAATAATCAATTGGAGCATATATGATCATAAATGCATAAACATATTTACAAATGATCATAAATGCGCTATTATAGAAGAATAAGGGGGTAAAAAAATGAACTATTTCGACGATGTCATGAAAAGAGCCAATGTCATGGAGCTCCGCGCTTTCCTGCTCGACGGCGCGGAGCTGGGGAAGACAGACAGCCGCTCCTATGAGGAGCGGCTGAACAGCGCGTATGCGCTGCTGTGTAGGCATGTCCCTTTTAGCAAGGATTACAGTGAAGCTGATGGAGACGTGATCGAGGCGCTGGCCATCTTCCAGGACGTATACACCGAACTCGGCCTGCGGGCGGGCGCGAAAATCGCGCTGGAGCTGCTGCGTAGCGGCGCAAAAGAGTAAAACCCCCGCGGTCCCGGCGGGGGTTTACAGGCTTTTGCGCTGCCCGTCGCAGGCCACGACGCTGTTTGCAAACACCCGGCGGGCGTTTTCGGCAAACTGCGCGGGCAGGGGCATCGCGGGGCTGAAATGCGTCAGCCACAGCTCCTTTGCGCCCGCCTGCCTGGCGAGCGAGGCCGCCTCTGAAAACAGCATGTGCCGCTTGGACACGGCGTTTTCTGCCTCATCGTCATCGCCGTACATCCCTTCGCAGATGAACAGGTCCGCGTTCTTTGCAAGCGACACAATGCCGCCCGTCGGCCTTGTGTCGGTGCAATAGGCGATTTTATAGGGCGCGCGCGCGCCGTCGGTGACCATTTCGGGCGTGACCTCCCGGCCTTCGTGCCGGATGGACATGCCCGCGTGCAGCGTGCGCCAGTGCGCCCGGGGGATGCCCAGCGCCTCGGCCTTCTGCGGGTTGAAAACCGGCTTGCGGCGGTATTCCACGGCGTAGCCCAGGCACTCCACTGCGTGCTGCAGCGGCGCGGCCGTCACCTCGAACCCGCAGAGCGAGAGCTGGGAGGGCTTGTCCGCGGGCAGTTCCGAGAAATAGATCTCGTAGGGCAGGTGCGGACAGAGCACCAGCAGCCCTTGCAGCACCGTGCGCAGGCCCTTTGGCCCGGCAATGTGCAGCGGGGTGGTTTTGGCGCAGTTGCCGAGCGTCAGCAGCAGGCCGGGCAGGCCCGCAACGTGGTCGGCGTGGTAGTGGGTGATGCAAATTGCGTCGATGCGGCTGAGTTTGCAGCCGGCTTGCTGCAACGCGATTTGGGTGCCCTCGCCGCAGTCGATCAGCAGCGCGCGGCCCGCAAGCTCGATAAAACAGCAGGTCAGCCAGCGGCCGGGCAGCGGCTGCATACCGCCGGTGCCGGGAAGCGTGATGTCGATCATAGTCATGTGCTCCTGTCGTTGTGAAGATGTATTTAGTATAGCATAAAGCCAGCCGCGTCAAACACGCGGCCGGCCTTGGATGATAGAAAAACCAGCAGCTATTGCAGTTTTCTTTTCAAATGGGGTATAGGAAAAACGGATTTACTGCTCGTTAAACGCCGGCTCGCCGGACGCGGTCTCCGCAGCCGGGGCGCTTTCCGCAGCCCTTTCGGGCGCTGTGTCCGCGCGGGGCGCAAGCCCCTCGTTTTCAAACGCGACCGACATCATCAGCTTTATGCGGTTGAGCTGATTGACCTGGCTGGCGCCGGGGTCGTAGTCCACCGCGACGATGTTGGATTGCGGATTGCGCTGCTTGAGCGCGCGCATTACGCCCTTGCCGGTCACGTGGTTGGGCAGGCAGGCGAACGGCTGCATACAGATGATATTGTGCACGCCGCTCTCCATCAGCTCGAGCATCTCGCTGGTCAAAAACCAACCCTCGCCGCACATGTTGCCGTTGGAAACAATCTCGTCGGCCTTTTTGGCGAGGTCATAGATATCCGCTGGCTGGCCGAAGCGCTTGCCGCGCAGCGCCTTCCGCAGCGGCGCGCGGAACGATTCGATCACGCGGATTGCCGCCTGGTTGCCGAGCTTTGCGCCGAGGCCGCCCGCGAGCAGCCGCCGGCGGATCACCGCGTTGATGCAGCAATAGAGCAAAAAGTCGGTGAAATCCGGCATGACGGCCTCGCCGCCCTCCTGCTCGACAACGTCCACCACAAAGTTGTTCGCGGTTGGATGGAACTTGACGAGGATTTCGCCCACCAGACCAACGCGCGGCTTTTTCACATGCAGCACGGGCAGCGCCTCGAATTCATTCGCCATCTGGGCGAGGTTGCGTTTGTATGCGCCCCAGGAGGCCTTTTCGAGCGCGCGCGTGCAGATACCGACCCATTTGTCATACAAACGGTTGGCACTGCCGTGCTGGATCTCGTAGGGGCGCACGGCATAGAGCATGCGCATCAGTGCGTCGCCGTACACCAGGCCCATCAGTGCGCGTTTGGCCAGCGGCAGCGTGATTTTGAAGCCCGGGTTGCTCTCCAGTCCCGCGAAATTCAGCGAAATCACCGGGATGTGCCCATATCCGGCCTCTTTGAGCGCTTTGCGCAGCAGCGCGACGTAGTTCGTCGCGCGGCAGCCGCCGCCGGTTTGGGTAATCATAATCGAGGTATTATTGAGGTCGTATTTGCCGGAATGCAGCGCGTACAATAGCTGGCCGACCACAAGAATCGAGGGGTAGCAGGCGTCGTTGTTGACGTACTTGAGACCCTCGTCCACCACGGCCTGGTTGGAGTCGTTGAGCACCTCGAGATGGTAGCCCGAATAGTTAAAGGCGGCCTTTAAAAACTGGAAGTGCATTGGGGAGAGCTGCGGGGCCAGAATGGTGTGCTTTTCACGCATCTCTTCGGTGAACAGTACGCGCTGCGCGGGCGCGTCGGGCTCTTTATGCCGCAGCTTGTTTTTGCGGTCGCGCTCCTCGATGACCGAGATCAGCGACCGGATGCGGATGCGCGCCGCGCCGAGGTTGTTGACCTCGTCGATCTTGAGCGCCGTGTAGATCCGGTCGGAGGCATAGAGAAGCTCCTGCACCTGGTCGGTTGTGATCGCGTCCAGCCCGCAGCCGAACGAGTTGAGCTGCACCAGCTCCAAAAACGGCGTCTCGCGCACGAAGCACGCGGCGGCGTACAGCCGCGAATGGTACATCCATTGATCGACGACCCGCAGCGGGCGTTCGGTGGCCGCGAGATGGGAAACGCTGTCCTCGGTCAGCACCGCGAAGCCGTATCCGCCGATCATCTCGGGGATGCCGTGGTTGATCTCGGGGTCGAGGTGGTAGGGCCGGCCGGCGAGCACAATGCCGCGCTGGCCGGTTTCCCGCAGCATTCGCACGGTCTCCTCGCCCTTGGCGCGGATGTCCTGCTTGAAGGCCGCGTCCTCCGCATAGGCCGCGTCCACGGCTGCGCCGATTTCGGAGGACGACACGCCGAACTGCGCAAACTCTTCCAACAGCCGTTTTTTCATGCGCTTCGGATTGTCGTAGGGCAGGAAGGGAGAGAGAAACTCCATCCCCTCGCCGTGCACGGCGTCCATGTTGTTGCGGATGACTTCTGCATAGGTGCCGACGACCGGACAGTTGAAGTGGTTGCCCGCGTTTTTGTCCTCGTTCTGCTCATAGGGCAGGCAGGGCAGGAAGATCCGCTTCACGCCCTTGTCGATCAGGCATTGCACATGCCCGTGCACGAGCTTTGCAGGATAGCAAACCGACTCGGACGGCATGGTTTCAATGCCCTTGTTGTACACCGCGCGGGACGAAGCCGGCGAGAGCACCACCCGGAAGCCCAGTTTGGTCAGCAGCGTGTGCCAGAACGGATAGTTTTCGTAGAGGCCCAGCACGCGCGGAATGCCGATCACGCCGCGCGGCGCGTCCTTTTCCGGCAGGGATTTATAGGCAAACAGGCGTTTGTATTTATAGGCAAAGAGGTTGGGCAGATGGGTTTTGACGGCGGTTTCGCCCGCGCCCTTTTCGCAGCGGTTGTTGGAAACATGCCGGGACCCGTCGCCAAACGTCGTAATGGTCAGCAAACAGTGGTTGCCGCACTTCTGGCAGCGTTCGGTGGACTTTTGGTAGGTAAACGACTCGAGCGCCTGCGGCCCCGCAACCGAGGAGATCCCGCCCGCATAGTGCTGGAGCGAGAGCAGCGCAGCGCCGTATGCGCCCATCAGTCCGGCCTTGTCCGGCCGCACCACCTCGCGCTGGGAGACCAGCTCGAACGCGCGCAGCACCGATTCGTTTAAGAAGGTGCCGCCCTGCACGATGATCTTCCGGCCCATGTCCTGCGGGTTGCGGATCTTAATGACCTTGAACAGCGCGTTTTTGACGACCGAGTAGCTCAGCCCCGCCGAGATGTCCCCGACCTGCGCGCCCTCTTTCTGGGCCTGCTTGACGCGGGAGTTCATAAACACCGTGCAGCGCGAGCCGAGGTCCACCGGGCTTTTGGCCGTGAGGCCCAGCGTGCCGAACGCGGCGGCGTCCAGCCCGAGCGCGCCCGCAAACGTCTCGATAAACGAGCCGCAGCCCGAAGAGCACGCCTCGTTGAGCAGGATGGAATCAATCGTGCCGTTTTTGATGCGCAGGCATTTCATGTCCTGCCCGCCGATGTCGAGGATAAAATCCACGCCCGGCAGCATCGACTCGGCCGCGGTATAGTGCGCGATGGTTTCAATCTCGCCGTGGTCGACATGCAGCGCGGACTGGATCAGGCTTTCGCCATAGCCCGTGACCGTTGCGCGTCCGATATAGGCGCCCTGCGGCAGTTTGCCGTACAAGTCCTTCAAAATCGCGACAACCGATTTGAGCGGGCTGCCGCCGTTGGAGCCGTACCAGGAATAGAGCAGCTCTTTCCGGTCGTTGATCAGCGTGCATTTGGTGGTGGTGGAACCCGCGTCGAGCCCCAGGAAGCAGACGCCGTGGTGCTGTGAAA
>CATNEU010000122.1 GCA_950097605.1 uncultured Oscillospiraceae bacterium
GTGATCAAGTCCAGCAAGGAAAAGGCCGCGCTGGATATAGGACCGGAGATATAAACACAATACGTTTGTTTAACTACACAAAAGGAGCGTTCCAAACGCTCCTTTTTGCTTTATAATAAAATGCGGAATGACGTGTGGGAAAAGTGTGGAATAGTTGATGGAGGGACGAGCGTGGAGATGCAGTTCGACCGGCAAACTACGGCCTGCTTCAGCGGCTACCGCGCCGAAAAATTGCCGGCGCGCTGTGTACCGGACGCGGAGAGCACCCGGCAGATCCGGCAGGCGGCCGCCCAGGCTATCCGGCAGGCGGTTTTCATGGGATACAGCGCGTTTATCACCGGAATGTGCACGGGGTTCGACCTGCTGTGCGCCGAGGAGGTGCTGCGCATGCGCGAGGGGCTTGGCGTGCGGCTACATGGCGCGGTGCCGTTTCCGGAGCAGCAGAAAAACTGGAGCGCCCACTGGCGCATGGTTTACGGCGAGGTGATGCAGCAGCTTGACGGCTGCATCACGCTCTCGCCGCATTTTTACAGCGGGTGCTATTGCCGGCGCAACCGCTTTATGGTCGATGCGTCCAGCCTTGTTATCTGTTACTTTGACGGGCAGCGCGGCGGCACGCAGAGAACGCTCGCCTATGCCCGGGAGAATGGATGCATGATCTGGAATGTGGCGGATCCGGTTGAGAATAAGATACTTTAAAAGGGGAGCTTTTGTTTATTTTATAGAGTTGTCTCTCTTTTCATTTTTCGCTTGCGCGGGCTGCGCAACGGTTATTTTCATGAGAAGACCCATCCAAAAGGAGAGCTGCGCAAATCATTAAAAAGCTGGTAGAAAGAATCCACTTTTGTATATTGGATCCTTGATGTCAGCTTATTTTTGTCTGCTGAAAACAGGTTTGGCCGGGGATTGTTAAGGGGCGTGTCTTCCGACCCGTCGACGCACCTTCTGCGACCGCTGTTCCATCGCCCTTTGCTCATCCGAATACGGCGTAGCGTCAAATGGAGGAAGGTAGCGGCACCCCTTAACTGAATTTTTGCATCCTTTTTCTTCACGAAAAAGGATGGGCCGGTCGCGGCCCGAGCGACAAGTGAAAAAAATTAGATAAACAATCAAGCAAGGAGAAGCCCCGCGAAAGGTTCTCTTTCCCTTTTGTGGTTCAGAAAAAAGCGTTCGGCAGCACGCAATCCTTCTCGGGAATGGCGGGCGGCAGCTTGTCCTCCGTCAGCAGCACGGCGCGCCGGACGGTATCGGCGCCGAACCGGGCGCGCAGGCCGTCGGCGCTGCGGGCGAGGGCCTCGCGTTTGGCGCGCCGGGCCGCGTCGTCGAACAATGAGGTCTGCGCGCCGGCTTCGGCAGGCAGCAGCGAGACGGCGCGCACGCCGAGCGCGCGTATGGGCAGCGGCCAGCGCCAGTGTGCGCGGAACAGTGCGAACGCGCTGTCCGCGAGCTCCGTGCCCAACGAGGTGGGCACGCGCAGGGCCGACTGGAACTCGCGCGCCGCCAGTGCGCTGTCGCGCAGATAGAGGCAGACGCCGCCCGCGCGAAAGCCCGCGGCGCGCAAGCGCGCGCATACGTCGTCTGCGAGCTGCAGCAGCGCTTTCCAAACCTCTTCATCGGTTTGCAGGTCGCTTTTGCAGGTGGCAGAGTGGCCGATGGACTTAACGGGCGGCCGCCGGTCCATATAGCGCACCGGGGAAAGGTCCCGGCCGTTGGCGTACTGGTGGAGCGTCAGGCCGTTTTTTCCCAGCAGCCGCTTTAAAAAGCGTGGATCGGCCTGGGCGATGTCCCCGATTGTGAAAATGCCGGAGGCGGACAGGCGGCGCAGCGTGGCGCGGCCCACGCCCAGCAGGTCTCCGGCGGGCAGCTTCCAGATTTGCTGCCGGAAGGTGCCGGGACCGATCACCGTGACGGCGTCGGGTTTTTTGAGGTCGCTGCCGAGCTTGGCAAAGATCTTGTTGAAGCTCACACCCACCGAAGCCGTGATGCCGAACTCCTGCCGGATGCGGTCCTTGACCTCGCAGGCGATGCGTTCGCCGCTGCCGAACAGACTGGTGCTCCCCGTCACGTCGAGCCAGCATTCGTCGATGCCAAACGGCTCCACAAGGTCGGTATACTGCTGATAGACCGCGCGAATTTTTCGGGAAAGCAGCGCGTATTTCGGGAAGTCCGGCGGCAGGACCACAAGGCCGGGACATTTTTGCCGCGCCTGCCAAATCACGTCGCCGGTGGCGATGCCGAAGCGCTTGGCGGGTTCGTTTTTGGCCAGCACAATCCCCTGCCGGTTGTCCTGGCTGCCGCATACGGCGACCGGACGGGTTTTCAGGGCGGGCCTTTCGGCGCAGGCCACCGAAGCGTAAAAATTGTTTAAATCGCAGTGTAAAATCGTCCGTTCCAAACAAAACACCTCGATATGAAAATGAGAACATCTGTTCTGGAATCATCTTATCAGAACAGATGTTCTTGGTCAACAAGAAAATAATTGTAAGGGTATTGTAATCTGTACGCAGTTGACTTAAAATAAGAAAATCGGTATGCTATAGATAAATAGCATATGATAAAATGGATTGTATAGTCTCTGAAAACTTTTCTGAGCAAAAAGGCGTGGAATGCGCCTTTGTCCGGATAGATCGCTCCCCAAACGGGAAAAGGGGGTGTTATGCTTGAAAAAAAGCACGCTGATTGCTATTATTACCGTGGTGTTGCTGCTCTTTCTCTCGATCTGGGGAATCAGTTGTTACCGCGAGCTCTCCTCGGACCGGATCGAACTGAATAAGGCAAACGCCGAGATTTCTTCCGAAATCTCCTCCTTAAACGTGGTTGTGCCGGAGCTGACCGAGCTGACAAAGTCCTGTGTTGTGGACACGGAGGCCTACAGCCGGGTCAGCAGCGTCCAGGCGCAGAAGATCGACACGACCAACACCACTGCGCTGTTTAACCTGTATCATGACCTCGAAAGCGCTGTGAACGAGGTCACGGTAAGCGCGGAACAAAACGATCCCGCGATTAAAGAAAACCCTCGGTATGTTGTAATTTCACGGCGGCTGCAGTCAATCGAAGACCGGGTCGCGGATATGGACGCGAAGTATGCCGCCACCGTGCAGGCGTATAACCAAAAGCTGGGCGAGTTTCCGTATAACGTCGTGGCGCGTATTATGCACCTGTCTCCGGAGGAGTCCTATGCCTCGGAAAATATTCTGACGACATACGATATAGCGCAGGAAAAATCCGCCGCCCTCTCCATAGGAGGGGACGTCGGGGAAAAAGAGGACTCGGACGTGTTGTTCTATATCATCCTCGGCGTGTTTATCCTGTTGTTTATCGGCGGCATTGCCCTGCAGGTCTATCTGAACAGGCGGCTGTACAACCGGCAGCAGGAGCGCCGTCAGAGACGCCGGGTGCATTCCTACTGTCCTTACGACGAGTATCGTAAGGACGCGGGCGCCGAACCGACCAAAGAGGAATACAGCGAAGCGCAGGAAGAAGCCTACCGCCTGTATGAGGAGTTTTTGGCAGAGCAGAAGGCCAACAGGCACAAAGAGGACGGCAAGGACGAGTAATCTGTCCGTTCGCTGCGGCCCGCGGATTTTAACGATTTAAAAAAGGCAGCCCTTTTTCCCGGATACCCGGTTTTGGAAAGGTATCGCGGGAAGGGGCTTTTTTTCGTTGCGCCCGGATAAAAATAGGGAGGAAAGGAAGAAAAAAGCATGCACAAGCTTGTAAAGGACAAGGCGTTTTATAAAATGCTGCTCGGTATTTCGGTGCCAATCGCGTTGCAGAATTTGATTTCGTTCGGCGTGAACCTGACGGACACCGTGATGCTGGGCAGCCTTGGGGAGGTCTCGATCTCAGCAGTACAGCAGGCCAACCAGCCGTTTTTCATCTTCACGTTGCTGACCATCGGGCTGGCGGGCGGCGCGACGGTGCTGACCTCGCAGTATTGGGGAAAAGGGGACGTCGGCGCAATCAACAAGGTGTTTGCAATCGCGCTGAAGACGGCGTTTGTGGTTTCGCTGGCGGTTACGGCTGTGGTGCTGCTGTTTCCCGCAGGGGTTATGCGGATTTTTACCAACGACGCGCAGGTGGTGGAGCAGGGCGTCGGATATCTGCGCATCGTGGCGTTTTCCTACTTTTTTTATGGAATCACCAACACCTATCTGACCACGCTGCGCAGCGTGGAAAACGTGCGCATCTCGCTCGGGGTGTATGGGACGTCGTTTGTCATCAACGTGGCCTGCAATGCGGTTTTTATCTTTGGGCTGCTGGGGATGCCGGCGCTCGGCGTGCGCGGCGCGGCGGTCGGCACGCTGGTTGCGCGTGTCTGCGAGTTTGGGATCGTGCTGGTGTATATGCTGCGGTTTGAAAAAAAGCTGCATTTCCGGCTGCGGTATCTGCGCAGGCTGGATAGGCCGCTGCTGCGCGACTATTTGCAGCATTCCACGCCGGTGGTGCTCAACGAGCTGTTTTGGGGCACGGGGATGTCGGTTCATGCGATGATCCTGGGCAGGCTGGGCGCGCAGGTGATTGCGGCGAGCACGATTGCGAATGTGGTGCAGCAGCTCACAACGGTGTATATCTTCGGCATCTCGCACGCCGCGGCGGTGATCGTCGGGAAGGCCATCGGCGCGGGCAGGGAGGCCTATGCCAAGCGGTGCGCCGTGACGCTCGAGGTCCTCAGCATCGGTGTAGGCGCGGTGTCGCTGGCGGCCCTTTTGCTGCTGCGCGGGTTTGCCGTGTCGTTTTACAATGTGGACGCCGCCACCAAGCTGCTGGCGGGGCAGATGATGGTTGTGCTGGCTTTCACGGTGTTTTTCCAGTCCAGCTCGCTGCCCTGCATCATCGGCATTCTCAGAGGCGGCGGAGACACGCGCTTCGGTATGGCGCTCGACCTGTCGTTCATGTGGCTGTTTTCGATCCCGCTGGGACTGCTCTGCGCGTTTGTGTGGAAGCTGCCGGTGCTGGTGGTCTATATGGCGCTGCGGTGCGAGGAGGTCTGCAAGTTTGTCATCTGCCTGTTTCGCCTGTTCAGCTTTAAATGGGTGCGCAATGTCACACGGGGCGCGGCGGACCCGCAGACCGAGTAAGCGGAGGAAAAATCTTGCCCGGCCGGAATTTGAATTGAAAAAAATGGAAATTCAGGTTCCAGCCTCCGGTTTTTCTTAAAAATCATGGATATTTGGGCAAAAGCACTTGACAATGGGCCGGTTATGCAGTACCATAGAACAAGCAAAGTGTTTGCGGAGAGGTCACACCCCCAAAGCAAATCTGGAATTTCTGGAGTGGAACCATGGAGAAACGTTCTCACGGTGAAGACCCGATAAAAAGTGACGAACAACTCGCCGTGCTTTCTAAAAACGGGGATGAAGAGGCTTTGGGCGAGTTGATTGCCCGCTACCAGCGTCTGATCCGGAATAGAGC
>CATNEU010000123.1 GCA_950097605.1 uncultured Oscillospiraceae bacterium
CCGTGATGTCGGCGTCCTTGGGACAGACGCCGTTTTCCACCGCGGCGGCGGCCGCAGCGCAGGCCCCGGTGCCACAGGCCCAGGTTTCGCCGCTGCCGCGTTCCCAGACCCGCATTTGCAGCGTGTTCTGGTCGATCACCCGCACAAACTCGGTGTTGACCCGCTCGGGAAACAGCGGGCTGTTTTCAAACACAGGGCCGGTTTTCTCCAGGTCGAGCCGGTAGGGGTCGTCGCAGAATACGACGCAGTGTGGGTTGCCCATCGAAACACAGGTGATTGCATACGCCTCGCCGCCGATGCGGACCGGGCGGTTTACAATGCGCGCGCCTTCCAATGCCACAGGAATGCGCGCGGGCGAAAACTCCGCTGGGCCCATGTCCACGCGCACGCGCGCGGCCTCGCCGTCTTGAATGAACAGCCGCAGCGTCTTCACGCCGCTTTTGGTCTCCACGGTGATCTGTTCGCCGCGCACGAGGCCGTTGTCATAGAGGTATTTGCCGACGCAGCGGATCGCGTTGCCGCACATACTGCCCTCGCTGCCGTCGGCGTTGAACATCCGCATCCGCGCGTCGGCGGTTTGGGAGGGGCAGATCAGCACAAGGCCGTCGCCGCCCACGCCAAAATGCCGGTCGGAGAGGCGTTTGCTGAGTCCTGCGGGATTGGAAAGCTGCCGTTGCAAACAGTTGATGTAGATATAGTCGTTGCCGCAGCCGTGCATTTTGGTAAAGGGCAGTTCCACTTTTTTCACTCCTTCATTTTGTGTGTACAGCGTCCGGACGCGAGGCGCTCGGCCTGCTATGCAATGATAAGCGTCCGGTTTTTGCTCTCTGTATGAGCCGGGGGTTGCCCCCCTACATCTCGTAGGTTTTGAGTATGTTCTGGGCGATTTCCCGTCTTGGCAGACGCATGTCCATCGCCTGCTTTTCAATGTACCGGTGCGCCTGCTGCTCGGTCATGTTCAGGTATTGGATCAGCGCGCACTTGGCCCGGTCCACCAGTCGGATCTCCTCAATTTTGGATTGCAGGCGCAGGTTTTCGCTTTTCAGCCCGAGAATCCGCGCCCGCGCCGCAGCCACCAGCTTGAACGCCTGGAAGAAAAACGGTTTGGACACCGGCCGTGGCACCACAAACACGCCCGCGTTTTCCACCTTGGCGCTCACCTCGTCCGCAATTTCGTTTTTGACAAGCAGGATTACGCCCGCGCCGCTCCTGTCGGCGGCCAGGCGCCCCAGCTCGTGGCCAAACTCGTCGGACAGCGGACAGTTGACGATGACGGCGTCATAGTCGTTTTCGGCAAGCAGCCGTCTGGCCGCCGCGCCGCTGGTCGCGGGGACGATCTGCGAGCAATGCGCCGGGACCAGCATCTCGGTGAAGACAGGAAACACCTTTTCCGCGCTTGAAACCAGGAGAATACTGTCCAAACAACCACGTCCTTTCCGAAAAGCGCGTCTGCAAAAAAGTCCCCGCTAGACCTGTGTGAAGTACAGCCGTTCGTCGATCTGTGCTTTGTCCTGCGCCTGGGCATAGAGCTCGATTTCGCGGCGTTTTTGCGCGGCGAAGCAGGCGAGCGTACCGGCGGGCAGCACCGACTTGACAAACGCGCTGTCGAGCGCGGCGGAAAGCGCGTGCGTCAGCGACGTTGGCAAAGCGGCCAGGCCGCGCAGTACCTCGTCCGGCGCCGTATAGAGGTTGCAATCGGTCGGCGGGCAGAGGGGCAGACCGTTTTCAATGCCCTCCAAACCGGCCTGCAGCAGCAGCGCCAGCACGAGGTAAGGGTTGCAGGACGGGTCGGGAGAGCGCAGCTCCATGCGCGCGTATTCACCCGAGGCGGCCGGGATGCGGATGAGCTGCGAGCGGTTCTGGTGGGACCAGGTGATGTACCTGGGCGCTTCAAAGCTGCCGAACCGGGCGTAAGAATTCGTCAGCGGGTTGCAAAACGCTGTGATTTCCCGAATACGGCTTTGAATGCCCGCGATAAAGCTTTCGGCCTCGTCGGAGTGCTCGAACACGCTGTTTTTGAAAATATTCAGTCCGTGCTTGGACAGCGACAAGTTGATGTGCAGCCCGCTGCCGCTGCTGTCGGGCAGGGGCTTGGGCATGAACGAGGCATAGAGCCCGTTTCGGGCCGCAACGGTCTTGACGACCGACTGGAAAGTGACGAGGTTGTCCGCGGCGGCCAGCGCGTCGGCGTATTTGAAGACGATTTCGTTCTGGCCTGGGCCCTGCTCGTGGTGGGAGCTCTCGGGCGTAATGCCCATCTCCTCGAGCGTCAGGCAGATCTCGCGGCGGACATTCTCGCCGCGGTCGGCAGGCGCGATGTCCATATAGCCCGCGCGGTCATACGGGCGCTTGGTCGGTTCGCCCTGCTCGTCTAGCTGGAACAGGTAGAATTCGCACTCGGTGCCGATTTTGCAGACATAGTTTTTTTCCTGCGCCCGCTGCACCGCTTTTTTGAGGATGCTGCGCCCGTCGCCCTCGAAGCCCCTGCCGTCGGGATGGCGGATGTCGCAGAAAAAACGCACAACCCGCCCTTGGGACGGCCGCCAGGGCAGGATGGCCAGCGTGCCCGGATCGGGATAGAGAAACAGGTCGGATTCCTCAACGTTCATGAAGCCGGGCACGGCCGAGGCGTCGAACGAAATCCCCGTTTGGAACGCGCGCGGCAGCTCGCCGGGCATGATCGAGATATTCCGCTGTTTGCCGAAGAGATCGCAGAAGGCCAGCCGGATAAACTTCACGTCGTTTTCACTTACAAATTGCAGGACCTCAGACATGGTATAGTTCATAATTCCCTCCGTATGTTCATCGCCGGAAGCAACCGGCGCTTGTGTCTCGAACGGTTGCAGCAGGCGGGCCTTTTGGGGCCGCAGCCGCTGCAACGGCTCTGGTATAGGGCATTGGGGTGCTGTTTGGGGAAGGAAGACGGATAGGGGTCAGCGTGTGAAATACGCCTCGCGGTCCGCGCCGACCGAGATGGTGCGGATCGGGCAGTCCACGGCCTTTTGCAGATAGTCGATATAGCGCTGGGCGGCGGCGGGAAGCGCGTCGATGCTGCGGCAGCCGCTGATATCGCGGTGCCAGCCGTCCAGGTATTCGTAGACCGGCTTGGCTTGGTTCAGCCGTCGGCCGCTCGGAAATTCGCCGGTGCGCTCGCCGTCAATCTCATAGGCCACGCAGACCGGAATTTTGTCCAGATAGGACAGCACGTCGAGCTTGGTCAGCGCGAGTTCATCGGCGCCCTGCACGCGCACGCCGTAGCGGGAGGCGACCACGTCGAAGCCGCCCACGCGGCGCGGCCGGCCGGTCGCCGCGCCGTATTCGCCGCCGGCTTCGCGCAGTGCGTCGGCGGCGGGGCCGAACAGCTCGGCGGTGAACGGGCCTTCGCCCACGCAGGTGGAATAGGCCTTCATGACGCCGATGGTATTGTCGAGCCGGCGGCCCGGCACGCCCGCGCCGATCGGCGCGTAGGCCGCAATGGTCGGCGAGGAGGAGGTATAGGGATAGATGCCGAACTCGATGTCGCGCAGCGCGCCGAGCTGCGCTTCAAACAGGATGCGTTTGTCCTGCGCGGCGGCGCGCTCCAGAAACAGGTCGGTGTTGCAGATGTATTCCCGCAGCGGCCCGCCGAATTGCAGCAGCCAGCCGAAGAGCTGTTCCACGTCGTAAGCTTTTGCGCCGTATGCGCCTTGGATCGTGAGGTTTTTCCACGCCACGATGCCCGCAAGCTGCTTTTTGAGGGCTTCCGGCTCCAGCAGGTCGCCCATGCGGATGCCCTTTTTGAGGTATTTATCGCCATAGACCGGCGCAATGCCGCGGCGGGTCGAACCGTATTTGGCGTCACCGAGGCGCTCCTCCTCCAGAATGTCCTGTCCCACGTGGTAGGGCAGGCAGATGATCGCGCGGTCGCTGACTTTAAGGTTGTCGGGCGAAATTTGCACCCCGCCTTCGCGCAGCCGGGTGATCTCGCCGCAGAGGTGCTCGATGTCCACGACCATGCCGCCGCCCATCACATTGACGATTTCTGGGCGCAGGATGCCCGAGGGAAGCAGATTTAAAATAAACTTGCCAAGGTGGTTGATGACAGTGTGACCGGCGTTGTTGCCGCCCTGATAACGGACCACAATGTCCTGCCGGCTTCCCAGAAGGTCGACCATGCGGCCCTTGCCCTCGTCGCCCCAGTTGATGCCTACAATTGCCGTTAGCATATTCGGTTGCCCCATTTCTCCGGCGGCGTTTCGGTGCGGGTTGGAAGGTGCTCTGCGTTCCGCCCGCCGCCGCCGGGAGAAGGGCGAAAAATGCTGCCTGTGCACCTGGGTATCTGCCGTTTCGGCCTTCCAAAAGCCGGTCCGGCAGGAAAAAACAGCTCTGCTTATAGGTAGTCTCTGCAAACCGCCAGTCATTATGCGAAAAAACGCCGCCAAAACAATCGCGCACACGCGCGTACATAGGCGCTGCGGGGCGTGTATCCGCACAAAAAAGGCGCTCATCCGGACCGGGGAAGGTACTTCGCCAGCCTGGATGAACGCCTTTGTTCACGCATTCAGTATAGTCGAATCCGGGAGCTTTGTCAAGAGAACAGAGACGCAAAACCTGCATAAATTCCACAGGAAAATCCCCCTTGTTTTAGGAGGGGTTTGCGGATGGCGCAGTTTGCCGGCCCTGTATGGGTCTGGCCTCCTATATGAAATCATATGCAATGAATCCTGCATTTTATCGCCTGATGATTCGGGTAAACCCAGCAGACAAGCCGAATGCTGCCGTCGGTCCGTGATTTGCATGCATGTTCTACAAAAAAACTTGCAAAATTTTTGGCCGGGGGGTTGACAAACCGGCCCGGGCGTTCTATACTGTGAACGTACACAGCAAAGGCGCTGTAGGTTTTAAAACCTACGGCGCTTTTTTGTTTTTGCAGGGCTGCGGACCGCAGCCAAACGTTGCATGCGTGAAAGGAAATGATGGTATGAGTAGCACGATTATCCCCAAAGGGTACCGCTCCATGCTGAGCCTGTATGAGACCCAGATGGCAATTGAAACGATCAAAAAGGCCTTTGCGGAAAACCTCTGCCGCGCGCTGGATTTGAAGCGGGTGTCCGCGCCGCTGTTCGTGGAGGCGGGCTCGGGCGTCAACGATGATTTAAACGGCGTGGAAAGGCCTGTGAGCTTTGACGTCATGGAGACCGGCGCCGAGGCGCAAGTGGTGCATTCCCTCGCAAAGTGGAAGCGCATGGCGCTGTATCAGTACGGATTTGAAGCGGGCAAAGGCCTGTATACCGATATGAACGCCATCCGGCGGGACGAGGAAATGGACAATCTGCATTCGGTTTACGTCGACCAATGGGACTGGGAGAAGATCATCACGCCGGAAGAGCGCAG
>CATNEU010000124.1 GCA_950097605.1 uncultured Oscillospiraceae bacterium
GTTGTGGCGGCGGTGGAGCCAAAGCTCGGCATTGGAGCGTTGCTCGGCAGCGCAATCGGCTATCTGCTCAACGACAACGTGGGCAGCTCGATGAAATACATAGCGGCCGCCATTGCCGTATTCGCCCTCAAGTGGCTAGTTGGGCAGACAGGCCTGGGCAAAAAGGTTTTCATGGCGCCGGGAGCGGCGTTTGTCTCGCTGCTGTCCGCCAACCTTGCGGTCTACTACACAATGGGCGAGTTGGGAATCTACAACATCGTGCTGGCACTGTCCGAAGCTTCGCTCTGCGCGGGCGCGGCGTTCTTTATCTGGCGCGGCCTCGATGTGGCAGCCCAGAGCAGCCGGGAGATCACGAGCGAAAACGACATTGCAAGCCTCGTGATTATGGCGGGCATTGCGCTGCTGTCGCTCTCGTCGATTGAAACGGCCGGTGTTTCGCTCACACGCGTGCTCTCGGTGCTGATGATCCTGGTTTCGGCGCTCTGTTGGGGCGAAAAGGGCGGCAGCATCATGGGCATTTCTTGCAGTGTGGTGGTCTGTCTTGCGGACCCGTCGATGGCGTTCGTGGCCGGCGCCTATGGGTTTGGCGGGCTGCTTGCCGGGCTGTTCTCCTCGCTGTCCAAGTTTGGCTGCGCGGCGGCGTTTGTACTCGCAAACGCAGTCAGCGCGCTGGTGCTGAGCGCTTCGGGTTCGACGTTTGGAGTCCTGTATGAGACCATGATTGCCACGGTGCTATTCATGCTGCTGCCGGTCGAGGTGGTCAAAAAGCTGCCGTTTCTGCGGCAGCGCGCATCTTGTTTTGAAAAGGGGGACACGCTGAAAAATGCCATGTCGGTCAAAATCGGATTTGCCTCGCGGGCCCTGCTGGACGTCTCCCGCACGGTGGAGCAGGTGACGAGCAAGCTCTCGGCAATCGGTGGGGATGATGTGCTTGAGGTGTACAACCGGGCCTCTAAATGCGTTTGCAAAGACTGCCGGTATCACATTTTTTGCTGGGAAACCTTGAGTGAGGACACGTTGCACGCGTTTGACGAAATAACGCCCGTGCTGCAAAAAAACGGCAGCATTGCCAAAAGCGAGATGCCCGCCTATTTCATCAGCCGGTGTGCGCGCATTGCCGATCTAACCCAGGCAATCAACCAACAATATGCCTCGTATCAGGCAAAGGACAGCGCGGAACGCCGCGTAATGGAGGTGCGCACAGTCATCGCCGATCAATTCGATGGGATGTCCACGATGCTGCGGGAGTTTGGCGAAGAACTCTGCGAATCGGGCATCCCGAATGAGGAACTTAGCAAGAAGGTGCGGATTTACCTGTCGGAGCTGCGGTATCCGTGCAGGAACGCCCTCGTAACGGCGGACAAAAACGGAAGAATGACATTGGAAATTGTATTGGAGGGGATACAGGAGGATAAAATAGACGCCGGGACGCTTTCCCGGGAAATGAGCGATCTTTGTAGCTGCCGGTTTGAAGAACCGATTGTCACGCGGGTAGGACGCGCGTTGCGCTATGTGCTGACCCAGCGGGCCCGGTACCGCGTGGATTTTGGAGCGTCTCAGCTTGCCTTTCAGAATTCGGACCTCTGCGGCGACGCCTACGACTATTTTGTAGATGCCAAAAACAGGGCGCACCTGCTCATCAGCGACGGCATGGGAAGCGGCGGACGCGCCGCGGTGGATTCCGCTATGGCGGTTGCGCTGCTCGGCAGGCTCATCAAGGCGGGATTCAGCTTTGACGCGTCGCTCAAAATGGTCAATTCGGCGCTGCTGGTCAAGTCCGGCGAGGAATCCCTCGCAACAATTGACGTGACAAGCTTTGACCTGTTTACCGGGGAGACCGAGGTGCTCAAGGCGGGCGCCGCTCCCACATTTATACTGCATGGAGGGAAGGTGTATGAGACAGGTTCCAATTCGCTGCCCGCCGGCATTTTGCGCGGCGTGAGCTTCGACAAAAAGAACGCCACGCTGGGCGAGGGCGATATGCTGATTATGGTATCCGACGGCGCGACAGCCATCGGAAACGACTGGATAAAGGGGGAGATCGAGCGGTATCAGAGCGATAGCGCACAACAGCTTGCGGCGAGGATTGCCGAGGATTCCAAACGCCGCCGCACAGACGGGCACGACGACGATGTGACGGTGCTGGTGGCAAAAATACAGGCCGCATAACGGCCGCAGGACAAGGAGGGTATACTTCTACATAAAAGGGAAGGGCGCACAACCGTGCGCCCTTCCCTTTTTGCGCCGGCCGGAAAACCGGCGTTTGGAAAGTCTTTAATTTATTTTCAGACACGCGCGTGCAGCGGCTGAACTGCATAGCGGCCGCCGTATAGCTCTCTTGCCAACCGGGTAAAGTACTGGACGAATTCGGTTTTTCCACTGGTGTAAGCGTCGCGGTCGTGTTCGTGTTTGCGTTTTAAAAGAAGCTTGAGCTCCTCATAGTCTCTGGCCGCCTCGGGATGGGTGCAGAGGTAGTCCCGGAAATACAGCTCGTCCCAGTCTCCGGGATAGCGAACATGCAGGTGATACGCCTGTCCCTCAAATCCATGCGGCGTATATCCCTTCATGAACATCATATGGGGCGCGGGGTTCTCCGGCTGTGGTGAATACCGGTAGCCCAGATTTCGCACTGTATCTATCAGGGTGCCGCAATCGGCGTCGGTGCACACCTCCAGCAGAATATCAATCGTGGGTTTGGCGAGCAGGCCCGGCACCGAGGTGCTGCCAATGTGGTGGATGCGCACAATTCGGCTGCCCAGAGCGGTTGCCAATCGGTCCGCCTCCTCTTGGTAGCGTCCTTGCCACGCCGGGTCGTGTTTGGCCAGCAGGATTGGAAAGAGCATGCCAAGCTCTGCGGCGGTCATCTCTTCAGGTTGTTTGCACAAGGGAGAAATCCTCCTCTCAAAAATGGTATGAGCGGCTTTATAACTGCGCCGGCAAATAGAAAATTTGCATGTGCCAAAGGCGCTGTTCGGCGCTTGTTTTAAAATACTGGCCCAAAGGCTTTGCCTTTGGCTGCGCATCAGCGCGGACCGTACAAAGTGCAGCGGCCACTATTTTATAAATACTGTCCCATCAGGTCTTTCAAGCGGTTTCCGAACGTCTGGAAGCGCTCTTCATCGTACCAGCCGACGTTGAGCATATGCTTCACGTCGTCCCAGAACCAGTAAAAGGCGTTTTTAACGGGAAACAGCCGGCTGGGCGCGCGTTCCTTCTGATAGCGCGCCAGCAGCGAAAAGCGGTCGCCGCCGGCGTTTTGCAGATGAAACAGGTCGATCTCGGAATCGGCCCAGCCGGCCTCCAGCGGGTCTATCACCGCTGTGATGTGCCCGGTTTGGGGGTCGGCCAGAAGGTTCCACAAATTGTAGTCGCTGTGTGTCAGTGAGGAGACCGGGGGCGGTTGTGCAAAGACGCGGTCGTAAGCTGCAAGCGACGCTTCGGCGATCCGCCGCACCGTTGGCGACATTCGGTTGTTTGGATCGGTGTCCAGCCGGCGGTGCAGCCCGTCCAGCCGCGTGCGGTAACAGCGGTTCCATTCGGGAAACATACCGTCCGGCCCGCCGAATCCCTCCGGGTTGGAAATGCTGTGCAGATGCAGCAGGTTTTCGATCATTTCCCGGGCAAACCGGTCGGCATGGGGGTGGTTCGCGGGCAGCTCGGCAGCGCAGATCCCCTCCACAAACTCCATGGCCAGCGCCTCAAAGGGCAATTGCTCATCCGGTGTATGCAGATGGTATACCGCGGGGATCTTCAAGAGGCTGTGCCGGCGCAGCAGCTCGAGCTGGAACCTCTCTCGGGCGGCATACCCTCTGTTTTTATAGCATTTGATGACAACGCGGCTGGGGTCTTTTGAAAGTGTGGCAACAAACACCGCGCCATAAAACCCCTCTCCAATTTTATGGATCGAAGCGGGCATACAGCCGAAAGCGCGGTCGCAGAAGCCGGGGAAAAACGGATGCTCCGGGGTCAATACGGATACGTCAATGTCCATGATGGTCTCCTGTCCCTGCAATGCGCAGCAGTTTAATTGGGTTCGGGTCCATCTTACCCGAACTGTGCGCAAATGTAAAGCCGGAAATTTTAAACATTCCACATGGTTGGCAAACAATTTTTCGCGGGATTGTGAATTCTCTATGAGGAGGCGGTATTTTGGATAACACGCAACAAGCGCCGGACAGGCAATTTCCTGTCCGGCGCTTTGTTTCGTTTAGCGCTGCGCAGCGTGCAGCGTTATGTAAGGGTCCGCATGGTTGCTCCGGCTTGCTTAGCGAGCCGCTTTTGCAATGGTGAAGCTGATGGTGGCGGAATTGCCGCCGGCGTCAGCCGCCGTAATCTTGTAGTTGCCATTTTCGGTCAGTGTGAGGGTGCTGACGTTTTTCACGGTATCGGTGGTAATCGTGCCGTTGAGGTTTCTCTCCACCGTAACGTTTACAGACTTGTTAAAAGTCAGGTTGACGTCTTTGACGTTGACCGAGCCGGCGCGCACGCCGGAAATCGTCACACGGTTTCTGTCGATCACAACGGTGATTTCTTCGCTCCTGTTGCCCGCGGAGTCTTCCGAATAGACGGTGAATTCGCCGTTTTCACGAATACCGAGGGTGTAGAGCAGGCCTTTGTTCACACCGTTGACATAGAAAGTGGACTTTTCACTGGCAGCCACGTTGACAAACTGGTTGCAGTAGTACTTGCCGTCCTCCGCTTTTTCAAGAACGGCGCCGGTCCCGGCGTTTTTCACAGTCAGGGTCGGAGCGGTCTTTTTGATCCAGAAGGTGAGGTTGCCGGTACGGTTGTTCGCCCTGTCATACACGCGCACAACATAGCGGCCGTCCTCGCTGAAGGTCATTGAGGTCTTGTATTCCGGGTCCTCCACACCGTTGACAAAGAAGCGGACTTCTTCGCTGGCGGTCAGGGTGACATCTGTCGTATAGGTGACGTTCTCCTCCGCGCCCGAGAGGGTCGGCGGGGTTCTGTCGATGGTTGCAGTGTAGCGTGCGACGTTGTTGGCAAGGTCGCGGGCTTCCACAACATAGGTGCCCGGCTCGGTGAAGGTCAGGGTCGGATTGACCGACGAGAGCATGAAATCGCCGTTGACATAGATCGCAACGGGGCCGTTCTCTTCGGTGACCTTGGTTTTGATGTCGTATTTGGTGAAGCCGCCGTCCATCGAAAGGCCGGTGCCCGGGCCGCCCTGTGCAAAGACCGGAGCAGTCCTGTCGATCGTGAGCTGGAAGTAGGACACGTTGTCGCTTTCATCGGTGGCTTCGATGGTGTAGAAGCCCTCCTCGGTGAGCGTGATCGTGCCGTCTGTCAGAGCGGCGTCCTCGCCGTTGACCTTAACAGACGATGCG
>CATNEU010000125.1 GCA_950097605.1 uncultured Oscillospiraceae bacterium
GATAAGGACGGGAACGATGTGGTCGTGAAATACAAGGTGCCGAGCGTCGATTTGTTTTTATACGACATCCGGGACTATGTCAAGACCTATAACGACGAGCATCCGAGCGACAAAATTGTATACGACTACGAGAGGGCCTCGAATTCCGGCCTGATTCTGCAAATGATTCCAACGGTGCTGCTATTGGGTCTGATGGGCTTCTCGCTGTTCTATATGATGCGCCAGACCGGCGGCGGCGGTGGGAAAATCGCCTCGTTTAACAAGGCCAAGACCAAGCAGAACCCGGATGAGAAGCGCAAGACGACGTTTAAGGACGTCGCGGGCGCCGACGAGGAGAAAGAGGAGCTCAGCGAGATCGTGGAGTTTCTGAAAAACCCCAGGCGGTTCAACGAGCTGGGCGCGCGCATTCCCAAAGGCGTGCTGCTGATCGGCCCGCCGGGTACCGGTAAAACGCTGCTGGCGCGCGCGGTCGCGGGCGAAGCGGGCGTGCCGTTTTTCTCGATTTCGGGTTCCGACTTTGTGGAGATGTTCGTCGGCGTGGGCGCTTCGCGTGTGCGCGACCTGTTTGAGCAGGCCAAAAAGGAATCGCCGTCGATCATCTTTATCGACGAGATCGACGCGGTTGGCCGCCAGCGCGGCGCGGGCCTCGGCGGCGGGCACGACGAGCGGGAGCAGACCCTCAACCAACTGCTCGTGGAAATGGACGGCTTTGGCGCCAACCAGGGCGTCATCGTGATCGCCGCAACCAACCGGCGGGATATCCTTGACCCGGCGCTGCTGCGCCCGGGCCGCTTTGACAGGGAGGTCTATGTGGGCTATCCCGACATCAAGGGACGAGAGGAAATCCTGCGGGTGCACACCCGCAACAAGCCCCTTGCACCCGACGTGGATCTGCGCGTGATTGCGGGTACCACCCAGGGCTTCACGGGCGCGGACCTCGAAAACCTTGTGAACGAAGCGGCGCTGCTTGCGGCGCGCAGAGGTTATAAATCCATCACCATGGCCGAAATCCAGGAGGCGACGATCAAGGTCGTCGCGGGACCGGAGAAAAAGTCGAAGGTCGTCACCGAAAAAGAGCGCCGCCTTACGGCGTTCCATGAGGCCGGGCACGCGGTCACCACCTTTTTCTGCGAAACGCAGGACCCGGTGCACCAGATTTCAATTATTCCGCGCGGCATGGCGGGCGGGTATACGCTCTCGCTGCCGGTGGAGGATAAAAACTACATGAGCAAACGCGAAATGGGCGAGAGCATCGTCACACTGCTTGGCGGCCGTGTGGCCGAAAAGCTGGTGCTGGACGATATCACCACAGGCGCTTCCAACGACATTGAACGCGCTTCGGCGCTCGCGCGCAACATGGTCACCAAATATGGCTTCAGTGAAAAGCTTGGCCCAATCGTCTATGGATCCGGCCATGAAGAGGTCTTTTTGGGCCGCGATTTTGCGCAGTCGCGCAACTATTCGGAGAACATCGCCGCTGAAATTGACATTGAGGTACGCGAGATCATCGACGCGGCCTATGAGCGTGCCAAGGACATTCTCGAGACCCATATGGATAAGTTGAGCGAGGTTGCAAAGGTGCTGATGGCGACAGAGAAAATTGAAGGCGACGTGTTTGAGAAGCTGATGAAAGGCGAGCTGACCGCCGAAGAATGCGTCGAGGAGATGATGCCGGGCGCCGAAAAGCGGCAGACCGCCGAAGAGCCTGCGAGTGCCTCTGCGCAGCAGCCGGTTTTTCATGAAGACGCGCCGATCAACCTGCGCAAGACCAGCGAAGAACCGCCCGAGGACCGGCCGGACGACAGGCTATCATAATCCAGGCAAGTTGCGGGGTACGCCGGCTGCGGCGCACCCCGTTTTGCGCGTTCCGCCGGGTTTTCTGCGCCTAAAAAACGGCGGCGCGGCATAGGATTTGACACCGTGCAGTTGACAGCGGCGCCGGGTATGCTTTATACTAAAACAAGATGGCTCTCGCGATGGAAGCATCCCGATGGCCAGTAGTCAGACAGCTCTGGGGATCAATACCCGGCGTGTGGTCTGAGAAAGGTGGCGCACAGATGAGGAAAAAGGTGCCCGTTGGGAAGATAGCACTAGGCGTTGCGCTTTTGATTTGCGGCGCAGGTTTTCTAGGGGATATATTCAATCTTTGGGAGTTCAATCTGTTTAATGGCTGGTGGACGCTGTTCCTGATCGTGCCTGGCGTGGTGCTGCTGGTTAGGGACGGGATGAACACCGGTTCGATGGTGCTGATCGGTATTGGCCTGTGGCAGCTTTTAATTGCACAGGACGTGATCAGCTATGGCGAGAGCATCAAGGTGCTGCTGGCGATTTTCCTGATCGGCGCGGGCCTGGTGGTGATCTTCGGACGCAAAAAGCACAGGGAGGAAGCGCCGCCTGCCGCCGACCCATACCGCAAAGAGGAACCCGGCCCGGCGGCGCCTGAGCGGGAACCGAGGCAGCCCAGACCGGACCCGGGCATGAAGAAAAACAGTGATTTCAATGATTTTCCAACCTATACGGCGGTGTTTTGGGGCGGCGAGCACAAAAACTGCTGCCAGGACCTCAAGGGCGGCAAGGCCGACGCAGTGTTCGGTGGTATTGATATAGACTTTTCCAACGCTGTGATCACGCGGGATATCGTATTCGAGGCAAACGCAGTATTTGGCGGCATCGACATCGTTGCACCGAAAAACTGCCGGGTGATTGTGGAGACCACCAATGTATTCGGCGGTTCGGAAAACAAGAGAATGACCGGCTATGCCTACAGCGAGTCGATGCCGGCGTTTATCGTCAAGGGTTCGGCTGTATTTGGCGGCATTGAGGTCTGCTGAGGGCGGGAAACGCCGCAACAATTGCATAGAATAGAAAACGCCGCTGTTTGCAAAGCGGCGTTTTGTTCTGGACATCCGCGCGTATGATCCGGGTGCGGACGGGCAATGCTTTGAATGCATTTGTGTATTTTAAACCGGCGGACCCGGCAGCAGGAGAAGCAGCCTGACAGCAAAGACGTCCGTTTCCCCGGTCACTCTGGGAACGGGCGGAAATCACCAGTGTTTCGGAGGTTAACATGGCAAAAAAACAATCGTCCTACTCGAATGAAAGCATCTCCTCGCTCAAAGGGGCGGACAGGGTGCGCAAGCGCCCGGCTGTAATTTTTGGCTCGGATGGGTTGGAGGGCTGCGCACATTCGATTTTTGAGATCCTCTCCAATTCGATTGACGAGGCGAGGGAGGGCTATGGCAATAAAATCATCCTGACCAAATACAAGGACAACTCGTTTGAGGTGGAGGATTTCGGCCGCGGCATCCCAGTGGACTACAACAAAAACGAGGAACGCTACAACTGGGCGTTGGTGTTCTGCGAGTTGTACGCGGGCGGCAAATATAGAAACAACGACGGGGAGAACTATGAGTTTTCGCTTGGTTTAAACGGCCTGGGCCTGTGCGCGACGCAGTACGCGTCGGCCTACATGGACGCCGAGATCTACCACGATTCCTACCGCTATACACTGCACTTTGAAAAGGGCGAGAACGTCGGCGGCCTGCACCGGGAGGCGGCCTCCCGCAAGCAGACCGGCAGCCGCATCCGCTGGAAACCCGACCTTTCGGTATTCACGGACATCGACGTGCCGGTTGCCGATTTGCAGGAGATTGTCAAGCGGCAGGCGGTGGTCAACGCGGGGCTTCTGTTTGTGCTGCGCGAGGAGACCGGCGACGGCATGCAGACCTATGAGTACCTCTATGAGGAGGGCATCACCGACTATGTGCGCGAGATCGCGGGGAAGGAGACGCTGACCCCCATCGTAACCTGGCAGACCGAGCGGCGCGGCCGCGACCGCGAGGACAAACCGGAATACAAGGTGAAGCTGCAAGTGTCGCTCTGTTTCTCCAACCGCGTCAAAATGATCGAATACTATCACAACTCGAGCTTTCTGGAGCACGGCGGTTCGCCGGAGCGTGCGGTCAAAAACGCGTTTGTCTATCAGATCGACGCCTATCTCAAGCAGAGCGGCAAGTACCTGAAAAACGAGAGCAAGATCACCTATCAGGATATCGAGGACTGTTTGGTGCTGGTTTCCTCTTCGTTTTCCACCCAGACTTCCTACGAGAACCAGACGAAAAAGGCGATTACCAATAAGTTCATTGCCGACGCGATGACCGACTTTTTGCGCCACCAGTTGCAAATCTATTTCATCGAAAACCCGGATTTTGCAAACCGCGTGTCCGAGCAGGTGCTGATCAACAAACGCAGCCGTGAGAACGCCGAAAAGACCCGTTTGAATATTAAAAAGAAGCTGGCGGGCAGTCTCGATTTGTCCAACCGCGTGCAGAAGTTTGTGGACTGCCGCAGCAAGGACGTGAACGAACGCGAGATTTATATTGTGGAGGGCGACTCGGCGCTCGGCGCCTGCAAGCTGGGACGCGACGCGCAGTTTCAGGCGATCATCCCGCTGCGCGGCAAGATCCTCAACTGTCTCAAGGCGGAGTACGACAAGATCTTTAAAAACGAGATTATCACCGATATCATCAAGGTGCTGGGCTGCGGTGTAGAAGTCAAGGCCAAGGCCAACAAAGAGCTCTCCAACTTCGAGCTTGGCAACCTGCGGTGGAACAAAATTGTGATTTGCACCGATGCCGACGTGGACGGCTTCCAGATCCGCACGCTGATTCTGACCATGCTCTACCGGCTGACGCCGACGCTGATCGAGCGGGGCTATGTGTACATTGCGGAGTCGCCGCTGTATGAAATCACGACCAAGGACCAGACGTACTTCGCCTATGCGGAGGCCGAGAAAGCCGATGTGCTGCAAAAGATCGGCAAGCAGAAATACACCATCCAGCGCTCCAAGGGGCTGGGCGAAAACGAGCCGGACATGATGTGGCTGACCACCATGAACCCCGAGACGCGCCGCCTGATCAAGGTGACGCCCGAGGAAGCGCGGCGGACCGCTGCCATGTTTGACCTGCTGCTGGGCGACAACCTCAAAGGCCGCAAGGCGTTCATTGCGGAAAACGGGCATCTGTATCTGGATGTTGCCGATATTTCATAAGCCGCGTCCTGCGCGGCGCAGCCAGCTATTCAAATTCCCGGAGTGCAAAGCGCGCTGCGCTTTTGAAGTATCCGCCAGGCGGGTGCGGCCGCTGCCATGCGGCCTTCGGTAACAATACAGTTTTGGAGTGAACACAATGGCACCAAAAAAGGCAAAACAGCCTGTTCGCAAGGTCAAGGCCGGCGCGGTGATTGAAAACGCGGGTGTTATTGAAACGTATAACAGGAGTGTCTGATAAATCCAATCCTTTGACTGACCCATTTAAAAGTATTGGCTCTTTTACTACTAT
>CATNEU010000126.1 GCA_950097605.1 uncultured Oscillospiraceae bacterium
CATGTTAAAAAAAACCTGTCAACCAGTCGGAACAAAGTTTCAAATTTCTTTAGAAACGCCTTCGCGCGGTTCTCCCTACGCCTCGCGCACCGCGTTTTTCATGTCGCGCACATAGTCCGACACCGGACCGGTGCAGTCCCGCCCATATTGTTCAACAAGTTTTACAATCGCGCTGCCGACAATTGCGCCGTCCGCAACCGCCGCCATTTTCCGCGCCTGTTCGGGCGTGGAAATCCCAAAGCCCACCGCGCAGGGCACGTCCGTCGCGGCCTTGACGTGCCGGACGATCTCCCCGATATCGGTTTTGATCTCCGTCCGAACCCCTGTCACACCCATCGAGGAAACGCAGTAGACAAAACCCTCGGCCTCCCTCGCAATCCTCTCGATGCGCTCACCCGAGGTCGGCGCGACCAGCGGCACCAGCTCGACGCCATATGTCCGGCAGAGCGGCAGAAGCTCGCCCTTTTCCTCAAACGGCAGGTCGGGCACGATCAGCCCGTCCACGCCGCATTCCCGGCACCGTTTCATAAACCGTTCGGTCCCGTAGGTGAAAATGGGGTTGAGGTAGGTCAGAAACACCAGCGGCGCCGAAACGGTCTTTCTGGCTTCCGCCACAAGCTCGAACAGCTTGTCGGTCGTGGTCCCGGCGGCGAGCGCACGCTCGTTTGCCCGCTGGATCACAACGCCCTCGGCGACCGGGTCGGAAAACGGCACGCCGATTTCAATTAAATCCGCACCGGCCTGTTCCAGCGCGGGCAGCAACCTCGCGGTGGTTTCGAGGTCGGGATCTCCCGCCGTGACAAATGCGATAAACGCCTTGCCGTTTGCAAACGCATTCCGTATCCTACTCATAAAGCGACACTCCCCTATAGCGGGCGATTGCGGCGACGTCCTTATCGCCGCGCCCGGATAGATTCACAACCAAAACCTGCTCCCCGCCCATCTGCGGCGCCAGCTTTCTGGCATGGGCCACCGCGTGCGCGCTCTCGATTGCCGGGATAATCCCCTCGGTGCGCGAGAGGTATTCAAACGCCTCCACGGCCTCGTCGTCGGTCACCGACACATATTCGGCCCGGCGTATGTCGTGCAGATGGGCGTGCTCCGGCCCGATGCCTGGATAGTCCAGCCCCGCCGAAATCGAATACACCGGCGCAATCTGCCCATATTCATCCTGGCAGAAATACGATTTCATGCCATGGAACACGCCAACCGTGCCGTTTGCAATCGTCGCGGCGTTCTGGTCGGTGTGCACGCCTCTGCCGGCGGCCTCGCAGCCGATCAGCCGGACCGACGGGTCGCCCACAAAGTCGTAAAACGCGCCGATGGCATTGCTGCCGCCGCCCACGCAGGCAACCACCGCGGCGGGCAGCTTCCCCTCCGCCCGCTGCAATTGCTCTCTAATTTCCTCGCCGATGACCTTCTGAAAATCACGCACGATGGTTGGGAACGGATGCGGCCCCATGACCGAGCCCAGCACATAGTGGGTGTCGTCGATGCGGCGGGTCCACTCGCGCAGCGTCTCGTTGACTGCGTCCTTGAGCGTCTGGGTGCCGCTCGTCACCGGGTGCACCTTCGCGCCGAGCAGCTCCATGCGGTAGACATTGAGCGCCTGCCGCTCGGTATCCTCTCTGCCCATAAAGACCTCGCACGAAAGGCCCATCAGCGCGGCGGCCGTCGCGGTCGCTACGCCGTGCTGGCCTGCGCCGGTCTCGGCAATCACGCGGGTCTTGCCCATCTTTTTCGCCAGCAACACTTGCCCCAGCACGTTGTTGATCTTGTGCGACCCCGTGTGGTTGAGGTCCTCCCGTTTGAGATAGACCTTTGCGCCGCCGAGGTCTTTTGTCATTTTCTCCGCATAATACAGCGGCGAAGGCCGCCCCGCATAGTTTTGCAGCAGCGCCCGCAGCTCGTTCTGGAACGCCACGTCCTCTTTATAATAGGTATATGCGTCCTCCAGCTCCCGCACCGCGTTCATGAGCGTTTCGGGAATATACTGGCCGCCATATACGCCAAATCTGCCGTTTGCCATGTTCAAACACTCCTCGCCAGCCGGACAAACCGTTCGATTTTTCCGGCGTCCTTTTTTCCTTCGGTCTCCACCCCGCTGCTGACGTCCACGCAGCAGGGCGCGCAGGCGCGCACCGCGCGCGCCACATTTTCGCAAGACAGGCCGCCCGCCAGAAAATAGGGCTTTATCCCCGATGGAATCAGCCGCCAGTCAAACGTTTTGCCGACACCACCCGCCGATGCCGGATCATAGGTATCCAGCAGCAGATAATCGCAGGGCAGGGCGTCCGCCTGCAAAATCTGCGCCGCATCCCGCACGCGCACAGCCTTGATAACCGGCGTCTCCCGCGGCAGCAGCGCCCGCAGCGCCCGGATATACGCCGCGTCCTCATCCCCGTGCAATTGCACGGCGTCCAGCACGCCCGCATGCGCCAAACCGGCGACCTCCTCCGCCCGCTCGTTTACAAACACGCCCACGGCGTGGATGGCCGGGGCGAGCAGCGCGCGCAGCTCTCTTGCCGTTTCAGGCGAAATGCGTCTTCGGCTCTGCGCAAACACAAAGCCGATATAGTCCGGCCTCGCGGCGTTTACGGCGGCGATATCCGCCGCGCGCGTCAGCCCGCAGATTTTCACTTTGAGCACGGCGCATCCCCCCTAAGCTCCGCCAGCATCCGCTTTTTGTCCTGGCTGCGCATCAGCGTCTCCCCGATCAGCGCCGCATCCACGCCCGCGCTTCGCAGCGCGCGGATGTCCTGCGGTGTTTGGATGCCGCTTTCGGCCACAAACAGCCGGTCCTCCGGCACCTGGCCGCGCAACTGCAAGCAGGTGTTCAGATCCACCGCAAAGGTGCGCAGGTCCCGGTTGTTCACACCGACGACGCGAGCGCCCGCCGCGAGCGCCGACCGCACTTCCGCGCTGTCGTGCGCCTCCACCAGTGCGGAGAGGCCCAGCGCATCGCAGATCTGCAGGTAAGCGCGCAGCGTTTCGGTATCGAGCAGCGCACATATCAGCAGGACCGCGTCCGCGCCCAGCAGCTTCGCCTCATAAATCTGGTAGGGGTCAATGACAAAATCCTTGCGCAGCAGTGGCGTCTGCACAACCCGCCGGATATCGGAGAGATACGAAGAGTCCCCCAGGAAAAACTCCGGCTCGGTGAGCACCGAAATCGCCGCCGCGCCCGCGGCCTCGTATTCCTCCGCGATTTGCAGATAGGGAAATTCCTTGGCAAGTACGCCTTTGCTGGGCGACGCCCGCTTGACCTCGCAGATAAACGAAATGTCCTTCTCCCCCGTAAGCGCCTTTTCAAACGCAAACGGCTGCCGTCCCGAAACGGCAAGCGCCTGTTCACGCAGTGCACCGGCCGGCCGCTCCTGTTTGCAGCGCGCCACACGTTTTTTCGCGGCGGCCGCGATTGTATCCAGAATCATGCTTCCACCTCGTTTGAAACCCGCACAAACTCCTCGAGTTTTTGCAGGGCTTTGCCCGAATCAATTGTCTGGGCCGCCAGCCGGACACATTCGCGCAGCGTACTGTTGTTATAGGCCATATAGAGGCAGACCGCCGCGTTGAGCAGCACGATGTCGCGCTTCGGCCCGGGCGCCCCGCGCAGAATATCCAGCGCGATTTGCGCGTTTTGCCGCGGGTCGCCGCCCACCAGGTCCGCGGGCCGGCATTTTTCAAACCCAAACTGCGCGGGATCGAGGAAAAAGCTGTTCAGCCGCCCGCCGTTTACTTCGCAGACTGTGGAGGAGCTGCAGAGTGTGACCTCGTCCAGCCCGTCGTGCCCATGCACGACCATCGCGCGTTTGACGCCGAGGTTGGCGAGCACCCTGGCCAGCGGCTCGACGAGCGATTCGTCGTAGACGCCGAGCAATTGCAGCGTTGCGCCCGCGGGGTTTGCAAGCGGCCCTAAGATGTTGAAAATCGTGCGCGCGCCGAGCTCTTTGCGCACAGGCGCCGCATATTTCATAGACGCGTGAAACGTGGGGGCAAACATAAAGCAGATGCCGGTGCGTGCCAGAACCTGCTCGCTCTGCGCCGCGCTCAGCCCGATTTTAACACCGAGCGCCTCGAGCAGGTCGGCGCTGCCGCATTTGCTCGAAACGCTGCGGTTGCCGTGCTTGGCGACCGGCACGCCCGCCGCCGCAATCACGAGCGCCGAAACCGTGGAAATATTGAAGGTATAGGCCTCGTCGCCGCCGGTGCCGACAATATCGAGCACATCGGCCGCGGGGCGCAGCTTGGTGCAGTGGTTGCGCATAACCGTCGCGCAGGCCGTAATCTCCTCGATGCTCTCGCCCTTCATGCGCATGGCGGTCAAAAATGAGCCGATCTGGGCGTTGGTCGCCCGGCCCTCCATGATCTCATCCATCACGGTTTTGGCCATCTCAAACGAGAGGTCTTCGCCGTTCATCACCCCGTAAATCGCTTCTTTAATCATCTGCACCGCCTCCAATCGCCAGAAAATTCCGAATGATCCGCCCGCCCTGCGGCGTCAGGATCGACTCCGGGTGGAACTGCAAACCGTAAATCTCAAAGTCGCGGTGCTTCACCGCCATAATTTCGCCCGCCGCGTCCTCCGCCGTCACCAGCAGTTCGTCGGGCAGCGTACCGCGCTTTGCAATCAGCGAGTGGTAACGCGCCGCCTCGATCACGGGGGGCAACCCTTTGAATACCGCGCTGCCGTTTGCAATGTGGATGCTGCTCTGTTTGCCGTGCATCAGCGTTTTTGCATGCGTGATTTCGGCGCCGTATACCTCGCAGATTGCCTGGTGTCCCAGGCAAACGCCCAGAATGGGGCATTTGTCCTGCATGCGGCGCACGGCCTCCTCGCAGATACCCGCGTTCTTTGGAAACCCCGGCCCCGGCGACAGGATCAGATGGGACGGCCGCAGGCTTTCAAGCGTCTCGGGCGTAATCTCATCGTTGCGCGCAACTTTGATATCCGAGGTCACCGCGCCGACCAACTGCACAAGGTTATACGTAAAGCTGTCGTAATTGTCAATAAGCACCACCATCAGTCGTTCACCTCTCCCGCTGCTAAAATTGCGCCGATCACCGCGCCGGCCTTGTTTTCGGTCTCGATATACTCTGTCTCCGGCACGCTGTCCGCCACGATGCCGGCGCCCGCCTGCACCGTGACCTTACCATCCTTTTTCACGGCCATGCGAATCGAAATACAGGTGTCCATGTTGCCCGAAAAGTCGATATACCCAATTGCGCCGCCATAGACGCCGCGCGCGGACGGCTCCAACTCGCTGATGATCTCGCAGGCGCGGACCTTGGGCGCGCCCGAAAGCGTACCGGCGGGCAGAATTGCGCGAATGG
>CATNEU010000127.1 GCA_950097605.1 uncultured Oscillospiraceae bacterium
GACCTCCAGCACGCTTTTGACCGCCTGCACAACATAGGTGGGGTCGATTTTTTTGCTCTCCTTGATGTAGGGCGTCGGCACCGCGATGATATAGGTGTCGGTGCGGATATAGTCGGTCGTAAATTCTATGCCCTTTGCGAGGGCCTGCGCAAACAGCGCGTCGAGTCCGTCCTCCTGAAAGGTCAAACACCCGCTTTTCAGCGTATCAATCAGGCCGGCGTTGTAATCGGTGCCGACGACCTGTACGCCGTGCGCGGCGAACATCAACGCTGTGGGTAATCCAATATACCCCATCCCTACAACATTGAGTTTACTCATTTGTCTCACACTCCTAAATTCGTAATCTGCACAGAAAGCCGGGCTCAGGCCCGGCTTTCTGTGCCGGTCGGGAGCGTTAATCCGGTGGTGCGCTCTGTCAATGGATGCAGTTTTCGGGTTTTCTTAAAACAGCCCGAAGTATTCACAGAGCAGGTAAACAATTGTTCCGGCGACCATACCGGCCGTCAGCAGTATCTCAAAAATCAGCAGCAGGAGCGCTTTGACGATCCCCCGCCTGACTTTTTTGTTGCGTTCAGAGTCCTGCTGTCCCTCCTCATATTCGGACAGCGTGCGGTATCCGCGCTCCGACAGCATCCGGTCCAGATGGCCGCGGGGCAGCAAAAACGCCGTAAACAGGCACAGCAGCAGGTTGGCGGCCGGCATGGTGCCCAAGTCCAGAATGATAAACAACAGCGCCTGCATAATCAAAATCCCCACGGCGCTTGAAAAGTCGCCGCGGAAAAGCGACGGAAACGGCCCGAAGCCAAAGGTCAAAAAGTCGAAATGCCGCGGCAGGATGCGGACGCGTCCTTTTTCATGCACCAGTGTGATAAACGGGCGGTTTCCATACCGGGCGCGGATGCCGGCGCGCGACTGGGGCGCTTCCACCTCGCCCAGCAGCGCGTGGCCCTGCCGTTTCTGGACGTTGCGCCGGTACTCCTTGCGCTGCTGGGCGCTCATCGAATTATAGTTGTTTAGAAACTCCTGGTATTGCGGAAGAACTTCATCGGTGTCCCCAAAGGCGACCATCTCGCCATATTCCAGCCAAATCACTTTGGAGCAGAAGGATTTGATCATCGACAACCCATGGCTCACAAGGAAGATCGTCTTGCCGCTTTCACGGAGCGCCTCCGTGCGCTCGAGACATTTCTGCGTGAAGGTCTGGTCGCCGACCGAAAGCCCCTCGTCGATCACCAAAATATCCGGGTTGATCTGGGTGGCGATGGCAAACCCAAGCCGCGCCCGCATACCGCTGGAATAGGTTTTGACCGGCATCGAGATAAATTCGCCGATATCCGCAAATTCAATAACCTCGCGGGTGAATTGCTCATAATCCGGAATTTGGATATCCAACATCATGGTTTTGTATTTGATGTTTTCAAGCCCTGTGAGATTGCTGTTGAGCCCGGCGCCAATCGAAAACAGCGAGGCGCTGCCGTTGATCTCCACCCGTCCCGAGGACTCGTACATCACGCCGCCCAGAATGCTCGAAAGGGTGCTCTTCCCGGCGCCGTTGAGCCCGATAATGCCAATGTGGTCGCCGGGGGATGCACGGAAGGAGATATTTTTCAGAGCATAAAAATCCTTGCCGGGCCCTTTTGGCAAAACCAAATCCAGCAGCTTTTCCCTTTGGCTTTTATAAATTCTATAGCGCTTGCTGACATTTTCAAAAATTACGGAATACTTATTCTCACACATAATTGATTTCCTTATAGCCGTCTGGCCCGGCCCGGCAGGACGCAACCCCGCGGCCGGATCAGACCGGATCCATGAATTTTCTGCGCAGCTTGCACTGCAGGAAACTGCCGAACAGCAGCAGTATAAAGACAACGGCCCAGTAGTACCCTGTCATTTTCAGATTGGCGCCCTCGAAAAACCAGCGGTTATACAGCAGGCTATCCCGGAAGCCCGAAATGATATAGAGCAGGGGGTTGTTCGCAATCAGGGACTGCAGCCAGGACGGCAGGTTTTCCGGTACCCAGAGAATCGGGGTCATATAGAAAATCAGGCGCATTCCCGAACTGATGACCTTTCCGATGTCCCTGACCACCATTACCAAAGACGAGGTGACAAAACTCAGCGAAATCAAAAACAGCGTGTTGGCCAGCATATAATAGGGGAGCTGGAAAAAATACACCGTCGCTTTGTATCCGTTAAAGGCCAGGATCAACAGAAGCAGCACCACCATAATCAGATGGGTCACCAACTTGGTGAGGACCGTATAGGTCGGGATGATGCTGACGGGGAACTTGATCCGGGTGATCATGCCGGAATTGGAGGAAAGCGACATGGCGCCTCCGGTGATTGACTGTATGATATAAAACCACGGGATCAGGCCGGTGATCATCCAAATGAAAAACGGATGCCCGTCGACGGGGTTGCCATGTTTAATGCCCAGTCCAAAGACCATATAGTACACCCCAATTTGTATGGCGGGGCTGAGGATGCTCCAGAGGATGCCAAGATAGGTCTCACGGTTGAGCGTGATGATATTGTAGGCGACCATCTTAAAAATCCGCCGGAAGTTGTGCGCGTGTTCCCTTAAAATAAATAGAAGGCTTTTCATAGCACGGTTTCCTTTTTTATTTACTCGTCCAGCAGCTCGCTGTAGATTTGCAGAAAACGGACTTTCTCCACGTCCCAGTTGAGCTGTTGTTTGGCCACGCGGCAGTTTTGCTTGCACGCGGCGTACTGTCTTGGATCGTCGAGCAGGGCGTTCACGCCGCGGGCGATCTCCATTGGCTCGCGCGAGTCCACGCAGACGCCCACGCCGTATTGCTGCACCACCTTTTTGATTTCCACCAGACCGCAGGCCACAACCGGAACATCGCTCATCATATATTCAAAGAGCTTGTTGGACAGGGCCGAATAGTGGTTGAAGCAGATGTTGGTGATGAGCTGGAACCCCAGATAGGCGTCCGCCGTATAGTATTTCAGCGTATCGAGCGGGAGCATGTCCCGAAAGCGGACCCGGTCTGTTATGCCGAGCGCCGCCGCGCGCTTTTCGAGCGGGCCGCGCAGCTTGCCCTTTCCGATGAACACCACCACGCCGCGGTTAAAATGCGGCGCGGCCTCGATGATGTTCTCAAGCCCCCTGCCCACACCGAGGCCGCCCTGGTACAACAGAATCGGCTCTTCCGGCGGGATGTCCAGCATACGATGCAGGTCTTGTTTGTGCAGGATGGATTCATCCCCGGTATAGGCCGCATAGTTGTGGATCACGTCGGGCCGGGGAATGCCATAGAGCGCTGCCATAAAATCAGCGCGGGTGTCGGTTGTCATCAGGATGCGGTCAGGCCGGCGGACCAGCAACTTTTCAAGCAGCCTGGCGCCGCCGCCGTAGCCAACGCGGGAGGCCTGCACCTCGTGCGAATCGTACAGCACCTTTTTCCGATGAAACACCTTGCCGCAAACCAGGGCCTGCACAAGGGTATTGAGGTCGTTGGCGTGGTAGATGTCATAGGTCCCTCGCAGGCCGGCGCAGGTCATTTTGAGAAGCACGCTGGCGTATACATAGAGCTTTCTGGTCGCGCCCCACGCGACCGACAACACATAGAGTCCCACAAGCAGGGCGGGCAGCGGCGCCAGATAGAGACAGGCCGCCGCCGCCAGCGCAGTGGGAAACAGCAGCAGGGGGTTCGCCCGCAGCCATTTGAGCAGGAGCACCGTTTTTTTAATCAGCCAGGGCTTTTTTTCAACCCGATACACCGAAAAGCCATGCGCGTTCTCCCGTCTGGGGAGGCTGGGGTTTCCATCGTCGCTGACGGCGATCAGGTCCACCTGGTACCCGCCTTCGGCCAGCGCCGTGCATGCCCTCATCACCCTTGCATCATGCACAAAGGGATTGAGGACAAACATACACACCTTTTTACCCATATTGTAAACGACTCCTAAACAGATGCCGCAGCCGGCTGGGCCGCACCGCGGACACTGGCAATTTAAACAAAATATGCAAAGACGCTTTGCCGCGAAGTCCTCCCGTACAAAGCGGGGCATTGCCTGTTGCAAAACAGAGGCGCTGCCGCAAATTTGGGCAAAACAGCACAAAGTTTTTCAGCTATGCCTGTACACAAAGGTGTTTTTGCGAAAACGTACACTTCATATTTTATCTTTTTTTGAGCGCAATTACAATATGTTCTCGCAGATATTTCGGGCAGGCAATCTCTTGTTTGTCAAAATGCACAAAGTATTTTTATGCATTTTGTTGGATGTCTATATGCACAAAAAGCAGGATGCAACCATACGCTTTGTGTAGATTGGTAAAGATCCCATGCATTTATCAAAATGTTGCAATTCCTGCGCCCGATAACCAGGAAAAAGGGCAGGCTCAAAATTTCTAAATTTTACTCATATGTCCAGCTTGTAAATTTTGATTGGTCAAACTGCACAGAAGCAAAGAAGATTTTTCCTTTATATGCTTTCATATTGCTTGTATGGAATTCGTTTGTTAGAATAAATACGAAGAATCATACGCTTTTCTGTCGAATGGGACAGACTGTTTCCGCGGGGGCTCCCGCTGGGAAATGAAGAAGAAGGAGAAGATGCAATGTCCAAATCCTCTGTGCATAAGGTGATCTGTCCCGCGTGCGGCGCGGCCGGTGAAGCCACGGTCTGGGAGAGCATCAATGCGCAAATCTCACCGGCGCTTCGAGAAGGCGTGATCAGCGGACGCCTGTTCCGCTATATCTGCCCGCGCTGCGGACATACCTTCGCGTTGCGGACCGATTGTTTCTATCACGATATGGAGCGCCGCTACCTGCTGCATCTCTGCATGAGCGGCAATGCGCTTGCAGAGCAGAAGTTTTCAGAATACTTTCCGCCCAACAGGCGGGAACAGTATACATTCCGGCGGATCGCCGACGGCCCCGCGCTGGCGGAAAAGGTGCATTTGCTGGATGAGGGCTTTCATGACAAGGTCATGGAGCTGTGCAAACTGGTGGTGGAACGCCTGGTGGCGTCCACTGCTGCGGAAGGCCGCTTGAAGCGCCTGCTGTTTGAAACGGTGGACACCGTCGGCAAACGCATGATCTTTGTTGCCGTGCGCGAAAACAGGCCGGCCGCCCGGCTGCTGCTGCCCCTTTCTGCCTACGAGCAGATGCACAGGCAGGCGCACCGTGACGGGCTGCTGCAGGAGTCGGGAACGTTTGAAGTGATTGACCGCAAATGGGCGCTCAGTGTGGCCGGTCCCGGCCACAGCGCCGGATAGCCCGGCATACGCAAGAGGAGCGGATGGTTCACAGCCGTCCGCTCCTCTTTTTTCATATGATATCCTATTTAAAAGGAAATTCTGGAT
>CATNEU010000128.1 GCA_950097605.1 uncultured Oscillospiraceae bacterium
GTCGCTCAGGCCGCGACCGGCCCATCCTTTTTCGTGAAGAAAAAGGATGCAAAAATTCAGTTAAGGGGTGCCGCTACCTTCCTCCATTTGACCCTACACCGTATTCGGATAGGCAAAGGGCAGCAGCGCAGCGGTCGCAAAATGTGCGCTGTTTGGTCGGAAGACGCGCCCCTTAACAATCCCCAACCGGACCAAAGCCCAGCAGACAAAAGCAGGCTGGCTGCAAAAATCCCATGTACGAAAGTGGATTCTTGCTGCCAGCCTTTTTCTATCAGTTTAGCTTCCCTCCTGGAACGGGGATTGTGAAGGGGGCAGGCCCGCGACCCCTCACTGCACTTCCTGCGAGCTCTGCACCACCGCCCTTTGCCGCGCTATGTACGGCGTACCGTCAAATGGAGCGGCGCCGTTCGCCCCCTTGACCAGCCTTTTTGCATCCTTTTTGGGCTGCGCCAAAAAGGATGGGCCGACAGCACGCCTGAGCGACGAACGAAAAGTAAGATGGATCTAGAAGCCATAAGAACAGCTTATAAAAAAATAAATCCCTTTAGAAGCAACAAAGACAACAAAAAACAGGGACAGTGGAAAAGTATTTTTCCACTGTCCCTGTTTTTTCACAGTCTGCTCTGCTTTTGTGAATACATCTTTGCATCCGCCTGTTCAAACAGGCGGCCGGCTTCCGCCGCATCGCCGCAGGCATAGCCATAGGCCAGATCCACCGTACAGCCATGCACATCGTTATAGCGCCTCACGGCGGCGTGCAAACGCTCCAGATCCCGCTCGATCTCCCAGCCCCCCGCCCGCTCCAAAATCACCGTGAACTCGTCCCCTCCAATCCGAAAGCACTTTCCATCCTGTCCGAAAACCTCCCGGATGCACGACGCGGCGCCCCGGATCAAATTATCGCCCGCCGCATGGCCCTTGGTGTCGTTGGTCTTTTTAAGGTTGTTCAGATCAAATACCACCAGGAGAACCTCCCGGCCGGATTCGCCGCGCAGACGCTCCATTTCGCGGTCAAATTTCGCACGGTTTCCAAGCTGTGTCATACCGTCGGCAAAGGCGAGGCGCCGGTAGGTCCTGGCCTCCATGCTCTCGCGCAGCAGGGAGATGCTCTTTTTAAAGGAACTGACACTCAAAATCCCGATAAACAGCAGCAGTCCATACCGGAACAACCGGGAGTTGTCCCGCTGGGAGCCCATATAGAACTCCAGCAGGGCGGCCACCGAAAAAAGACAGAGAACACACATCCCCCAGAGATACCCTTTCACCTCGGCATTGTGATGGATAAACCGCTCCCGCAGGCAAAAAACCACCATAAACACTGCCAAGGCTCCAAGCAGCAAATGGGTGGGCGGCAGCGTGCGGGTCAGCCGGAGATTTCCCACCACGCAGAACGCCAGCGTGCAAAACAGATTGAACAGAAACAGCACGCAGAGTATTGTGAACCCCTTGCGCCCACGCGGCAGGCTTTCTTTTAAAAACAGCAGCAGCGGTACAGGCAGCAACTGGAACAGAAGAAAAGAAGCCGTATACCCCACCGCCTTGTTTCCGCACACAAACTGCAACAGCTTTGAATCCGTGAGCGTCCAGAAGCAGGCAAACAGCACAAAAATACCCAGATAGAAAATGGCCTTACGGTTATAGTCGAGTCTTTTCCACTTCAAAACACCCACAAACAGCAGCAACGCCATGCCCAGCAGCAGCATCAGCACACAGAATAAAAGCCTTCCGAGGTTCTGCTCGAACAGATGGAAAACCGTGGCCGTTTTGGTGCCCAACGTGATCTCTGCGGGAAGAGACGCGTCAATTGGAAGGGAGGAATGCATCTCCATTTCGATCGTCTGGCCCTGCAGCTCGCGCGGGATATCCACCAAAATCCAAACATTTCCGAAAACATCGTCATCTCCCCAGCCATACGTATACAGCGTCGTCCCGCCGGCAGAAATACGCATCGAAACGTGGTTGCTCGACACACACAAAACCATATCCGACGCAAGAGCCGGAAGCCGGTTGACAATGTGCAGATCCTGCCGGTGGCCGGCTCCGCTCCCACGGGCCGGGCATCCGTATTCCACCGGCGTCCCATGTTCCACGCAGCTCCAGCCCTCTCGGAAGGATTGGACGCTCCCCCTCTCCAGGGCCACATCCTCCCTCTGGTAGGAAACGCCTGCATAGAGCACCGCAGCCAGCGAGGCAAGCCCCACCAGCAGGAACAGCACTGGTATCGCCAGGCGGCCGCCCCGCCCAAACCGGCGTTCCCGCCCGGACGCTTTGCCAAAAGCATTCCATCTCATATCCTCAACCGCCTATTCCTGCGGGCCCTGCACTGCAAGGCCCAAAATTTACAATTGCGGCGGACGTCCATATACTGGGCTGCGCCAGCCTTTTCCGAAATTGAAAATAGAACGGGAGTTCCCGTTCTATTTTCCATACGCTTTGCTTATTAAGCCGCGGCCTCCGAGGAGGACGGCGCTTCGGAAGACGGCGTTCCGGAAGACGCCGGCGGGCTGTTTTCAGAGCTGCCCGCACCTGAGGAGACGCCCCCCGGGCTTTCTCCGGCGGAAACGTCCGAACCGGAAGAGCTTGACGGTTTGTCGTATTTGCCGTCCTCAAATTTGCGGATAGCCGTAATATAGTATTCCTTTCCGTCCCGCTTGAGCTCGTATTCCATGTACTTGCTGGGCTCCGGGTCCGGCCTGCTGCCGGCCGGGTCGATGGTCCAGTCGCTGTCCGGCGCGATATAGCCCACCTTTAAAATGTATTTTCCGGCCCGCTTGGTAATCTTCTCCACTTTTGGCGTATACATATTGGTCACACCCATCACCGGAATGTGATAGGTCTTGTCCTCCGACTGATAGATAAAGTTCATCTGGGTTTCCCCAAACGACTGGTGGTCCAGCTTGACATCCTTGCCAAACAGCTTAGCGCACGCAGCATCGACGTCCGTCTGGTTCACCACCAGCATCTGCATATCGTCATAGTTGTATTTGTTGCTGTCCATATTCATGAGCGTCGCCCAGAGCGAGGATTCCAGCAGCATCTTTTCGCTGGCCTTGTCGATGCTCTCAAACGCAACCGGGTCGAACATCACAACCGGCGCCAGATACTTTTCAAACTCGGCCTTCTGCTCGCTGTCGTCGAGCACCTTGACCGTCGTGTTGACGGCGAGCACGATCACAGCGACGATGCCCACCAGCGCCAGCAAAATCACGCAGGCGCCGAAGGCTGTGTATTTGGTCCGCTTTTTGATCTTTTTGCGTTTTGCTGTTGGCATTTTGATTCAAACATTCCTTTCAACGCGCCGCTGCAACACGGCTTCTCCCTGTGCAGGCGGCGGGGATGTGTATTACCCGCACGTCCTATTCCCTGGTCTGACCGTCCCCTAAAACAATGTATTTATACGTCGTCAGCTCCTGCAGCCCCATCGGACCGCGCGCGTGCAGCTTCTGGGTCGAGATGCCGATCTCTGCGCCATAGCCGAATTCGCCGCCGTCGGTATACCGGGTGGAGGCGTTCACATAGACGGCCGCCGCGTCCACCTGTGCGGTGAATCGCTGGGCGTTTGCGTAGCTGCCCGTCACGATGCACTCGCTGTGGCGGGTGGAATAGCGGTCGATGTGCAGCAGCGCCTGACCGAACGAATCCACCACCCGGCAGGCAAGAATATAGTCTAGAAATTCAGTTGCATAGTCCTCCTCGGCGGCGGCCGTAAGCCCTTCGGGCAGGGTCTCCCCCTGCTGCAAAACCGCAAGCGTCGTTTTACAGCCGCGCAGTTGCACGCCGTGTTCCCGCAGGTCCGCAAACAGCCGCGGCAAAAAGGCCTCCGCAATATCCCTATGCACAAGCACCGTTTCGCATGCGTTGCAGACCGAAGGGCGCTGCGCCTTTGCGTTGACCACGATTCTGCGCGCCATTTCGAGGTCAGCCGAGCTGTCCACATAGACATGGCAGTTGCCCACGCCGGTTTCGATCACCGGCACCGTCGCATTTTGCACCACGGCTTGAATCAGGCCGGCGCCGCGGCGCGGGATCAGCACGTCGACATAGCCGTTTAAACGCATGAGTTCCTGGGAACTCTGCCGGGTTGTATCTTCAATCAGACAAATGCAGTCCGCCGGGAAACCCGCTTCCTCCAGTGCGTCGCACATGATCCCCACAAGCGCGCGGTTGGAGTGGATTGCCTCCTTGCCGCCGCGCAGAATTACCGCGCTTCCGGCCTTGAGGCAGAGCGTGGCGGCGTCCACCGTGACGTTGGGGCGCGACTCATAGATGATGCCGATTACGCCCATCGGCACCCGCACTTTGGAGATTTTAAGGCCGTTTGGCCGCACCATGCCGCCCAGCACGCTGCCGACCGGGTCGGGCAGCGCGATCAATTCTTCCAGCGCGGCGGCCATCTGGCCAATCCGCTTATGATTCAGCGTAAGCCGTTCGATCATTGCCTCGGTCAACCCGTTTGCCCGGGCGGCCTCGATATCCTGCGCATTTGCCTGCAGGATTTTGTTTGCACCGAGGGTCAACGCGCCGGCAATGCGCACCAGCGCCTGATCCTTCTGGGCCGAGGTAACGCCCGCAAGAAATTTGGAAGCCGCTTTGGCCCTCCGGCCAAGCTCAGAAACCATTGTCATTTCCGCCACCAGCCTTTCTGCTGTCCATCATCTATCGTGTTGCGGCAGCGCCTGCGGGTCTTGCCTCCCCGGCGGCGCACGCCGTCCGCTTCTGCTTTGCCTTAAACAGGGTCCCCACCTTTTTCCCGTCGAACAGATCGTACAGCCGTTCGGGATTGGAGCCGTTGAGGATCACCATGTCGATACCGGCCTCTGCCGCCATCTGCGCGGCGTAGATTTTGGTGAGCATGCCGCCGGTGCCGCGCGCCGAACCGGCCCCGCCCGCCGCCATGCGGATCTCATCGTCGATCTCCTCCACCGTGTCGATGAGCTTTGCGTTTGCATGCTGCCTGGGGTCGCAGTCGTAAAGCCCGTCAATGTCCGAGAGGATCACCAGCGCGTCGCAGCCGCCCAGGTCGGCCACCAGCGCGGAGAGCGTATCGTTGTCGCCAAACTCGATCTCCTCGATTGCGACCGTATCGTTCTCATTCACAATCGGTACCGCGCCCATCTCGAGCAGGCGGTTGAGCGTGTTGACCACGTTGCATTTGGTGCGGCTGTCGTCGGTGATCACCCTGGTCAACAGCACCTGCGCGACGATGTGGTTGTATTCGGCAAACAGCTTGTCGTACAGATACATCAGTTCGCACTGCCCAATGGCGGCAATTGCCTGCTTGGAAGGCGTGTCCGACGGCCTCTGCGGCAGCGC
>CATNEU010000129.1 GCA_950097605.1 uncultured Oscillospiraceae bacterium
GGATTGCTTTACCGCAAACCCAATTGCATGTTTGTCAGGAAGCGGATATACTGAGGGAAAGGAGGGATTTATATGATATTGGCAGGGTCCATGAATTGTTTAAGAGGGTTTCCGGGACTGAAAAACTTGGAGTTTCTATTTGTGTATCATAATAAGGATAGTTTGATTTTTGAAAGAATATCGGGTCCAAAACCAAAACCAACGGTAGTAGTTTCAAAAGATAAAATTATTTCGATTGATTTGCTATTACCGGATATTCTCGATCTGCAGTGTAAGAGCATGGTAAACGATGTGATCTTGGGAGAAATCTTATTTGGATCGGCTCATATATTTATGGACGGAAAGTGGAGATTGGGGAATGTAGAGTTTCCGCCTGTAAAATGCATCCTGTGTATCTCCTATAAAGGAGAAATGGAAGAAGAGCTGGAAACAATATATTTAACAAGGGGAACAGGCTATTGTGAAAAAATGTATAAGAAGCTTAACGAAGCCTGGAAGGCCCCGCCCGAGTATTATCAGGATAGCACAGGGGGAGACGCAGGAGGATCAAGCTATCAGTATATGGGAGAGTATTAAGATAAACATTAAAGCACGCCAAGTGGCGTGCTTTTTCTATCTAAGAATAGGTGGTATGCATAATGGAAAAACAAACAATGGAAATTTGTGTGGAAAGCGAACAGGCACTTGGAGCACTGAACGATATTTCTAAAGCAGTGAGAGATATGCAACGCTCTTTTGAAACTGCTGGAAATGCGTTGAAAGAGACAAATAGAGCATTGAGTAAACTTTCAGAAAAAGAGGCCGAATTGGAAGAGGAAACTTCATCTTTTGGAATTAATATGGGGCAAACTTTTAATGTGTTGCAGGGTGTTGTAGCTTTTTCTATAAATAGGATCGGCGATGGACTCATAAAAATGGGCAAAAAATCTACGGAAGCCGGAGCAACAGTTGGTAATGCGACTGCTAACACTTCAAAAAGCATTGTTAAAATGGCGGGAAATTTAACGGGACACCTTTTGAATGCAATTCAGGCAGTTGGTTTGGCGTTCGGGTTGACGATTGGAAAATTTGCTCTGGTTGCAGGAGCCGTAGCCATAGCAGCAACGGGAATCAAATTGCTGGGCGATGCTTTTGATTCCAATAAAAAAGCGGCGGAAAACCTGCGGGAGTCGCAGGAGAAATACGCGGAGAGCTTTGGGCCGATGGCGGAAGGGGCGGCAAAATTCCGGGAAGAGCTGGCAAACGCGGAAAGCTCGATGAAGAACTTTAACAACTCCATCCTGATTACCGAGGAACACAGCCAAAAGCTTGCAAATGCGTTGGCGGAGGCGCAGAAGGGCCTGACGAGTATTGTCCAGTCCGAATCGGCGCAGCGCGGCGAGCTGACAAAAAAAGAAGCCGAGGAAATGCAGGGGTATTATGATACGATTAAAACCCTTTCGGACGAGGAAATGTCCCTGCATACCAAACGTATGGAACAAAACGAGGGGCTTACGCAGGCGTTTGTAAATAATTACAAAGGCTCGGCCGACGGTTTTTTGGAAGAGTCCACCCGGTTTATCAAGGGTGCGCAGGATGAAGCGGCGGCAGTGAAAGAAGCGGCGGAGAAAAAACGCGACGGTATCATCAGCAATGCCATGGAAATGGTTGGAACCAGCTCGGAATATACACAGGAATGGTTTGAAGCGGAAGCTGCCAAGGCCTATGCAGACTGCGAGCAGGCAACCGAAATCGCACAGATGCGCTCTACAAATGTTACTAAAATTGTGGCGGATGAATTTTTGCAGCGCAGCGATTCCCTGCAGAACTTTGTAAACTTGACAATAGATACCAACGGAAAAATGCAAGAAGAGGACAAAAAGCACGCTGATGAGCTGGAGCAGATTGAAGAAAACAGGCGCATCAATCGGGAAAACGGTTTGATGACCGAGGCGGAAGTTGAAGAAGTTTACAGATCGCAAAAAAGAGAAGAGAACGAAAGACACACCAATGAAATGGCGGAATACTATAAGCTGCTAGGCGGACAGATGGATGAGGCGACTATACAACAAGCAGGCGCATATCTGCAGATGATTGCGGATGTGCAAAACGAAGGCGGCGTATTATCAGACGAGCAACAGGAAATGGCAACCAATCTTGTCCGCACGCTTTCAGGTTTGCCGGATGAATATAAGAAAAAAGGATTAGACGCTCTTTCCGAACTTAATCTTGGGTTGTCGGACGAGGATGGCACAGTTGCAAAATCAAGTGAAGAGATCGTTGCAAAAGCCAATAGCGGTTTGGTCAAAGGAAACAACTCTAATGACCAGAACGGTACAAAATCGACGAAAGAGGGGAAGGCTTATGCGAGTGGATATGTACATGGGATTCATAGTGGGTTAATAGCGGCTTATAATTCTGGCTATGATATGTCTTCGTCGGCTGTATACGGAACGAAGGCAGGCCAACGCAGCGCGTCCCCCTCTAAAGTCACGCGAGAATTGGGGCACGACTATACCGAAGGGTATATGCTCGGCATCGAAGACCAGGCGGATGAAGCGGTCAGAGCAGCAGAGGCGCTTGCAAAAAAAACCGTGGACGCCATGCAGGGGGAAATCGCATCTGACCAAAACGTGGTGGCGGCCCTTGTCGCCAAAATGACCGCGGCCGTATCGCTCGAAACCAGCGCTTTTTCCGCGCGCATCGGCGCCGCGGCCAACTACCAAGCGGGCGGACAGCTTGCCGGCGTGACCAACAACGTCGGCGGCGATACCTATATACTCAACCAGCCGGTGGCGACGCCCGGCGAGCTGTTCCGCGCCGCACGAATCAGAAGGAAGGAGGCAGCCTATGAATAATCAGCAAATCCTATTGACAATTGCACTGGGCGGAAAGACGCTTTCCCTTGGAAAGGACACCGAGATCAAATTGGTGGACGTGGAGGGCCTGGAGAGCCCGGACTATGAAATCAGCGTGCAGAATAACGCGCAGTTCGACGGCGGAACCGTAACGGGACGCCGCGCCGCGCCCCGCAGCATTCTGATCACCGGCGAATGCGGCTGCAGCGAGGACACCGAGCGACAGCGCGCCGCGCTGATCCGCTTTTTCAATCCGGCTTCGCCCGGGCAGCTCACGGTGGACTACTGCGGGGTGGTCCGCCGCATCGGCTTCGAGCTGGAGAGCTTCAAGGCGCACCGCGCCAACCTGTATGAGCCGCTCACATTTCTGGCGGGCCTGCTCTGTCCCGACCCGTATTTCCGGGATGTGGACGAGCACGGCGGCGATATGGCCGCCAAACGCGGCCTGCTCACGGCGCCCTTCGTGTTAAAACCGGAGGGCGCCGCTTTTTCTGTGCGCACCATGCGACAGGAGGCCGAAATCCTCAACGACGGGGACAAGCCCACCGGTTTCGTGGTGGCGTTTCACGCGACCGACACGGTTTTAAACCCCTCTTTCGAGAGCCTGACGACCGGGGAGAAAATCCGTGTGAATGTGCGGTTGCAGGCGGGCGACGTCCTCACGGTCAGCACGCTGCGCGGGCAAAAGCGCATCGAGCTGGGCGGCAAAAGCGCAAACCACCTGCTGGATCCCCAGAGTACGCTGTTCCAACTGCAACGCGGCGTAAACGTGCTCAAATACGGGGCGGACAGCGGCTATACGGCGCTTTCGGTCTATCCAAAATGGTCGGCCGAGTATCTGGGGGTGTAGCGCATGGAACTGATATTACTTGACAGAGACTTTCAGCCCGTTGCTTTCCCAGATGCCTTTGACTCGTTGATCTGGGATAGGCGCTATTATGAAACCGGCCGCTTTGAACTGCATCTGCCCGGCGCGCTGTTTCCGGTGCTGCAGCAGTCCGCCTATCTCTATGGTAAGGATTTTGCGGAAACCGGCGTCATCGAAGACCTCGGGTTCAGCCAGGAGGCCGGCGGTGAAAAATGCTATGCAAAGGGAAGGTTTTTGGATGCGCTGCTGGAGCAGCGCGTGATCACCGGGACGGGCAGCCTGCGCGGTAGCGCGGAGAGTGTGATGAGGGACTTTGTAACGCTCTATGCAATCAACGGGCGGCACCCGATTCCCAGTCTCTATTTGGGCGCTGCCTGCGGCGGAACCGACAGCATCGAGGTGCAGGCCGTAGGGGAGTCGCTGCTCGAGCGGCTGTATCAGATTGCGCAGTCACAGGAGCTGTCCATCCGGATGCGGTACAGCCACGTGGATGCGGAGCTCTACTTCGATATCTGGAGGGGCGTCGACCGGACCGCGGACCAAAGCGCCAATCCGCGCGCGGTCTTCAGCGACGCGTTTGAAAACGTGACGACCTCGTCCTATACCTGCAGCCGCAGCGATTACAAAAACTTTGCCTATGTTGCCGGCGAAAATGCAGCCGGCGCGCAGGTGCTTGTGCAGGTGGACCATTCGGAACGAGGGGAACGACGGGAGGTGTGGATTGATGCGAAGGACATCAAGCAGGAGGAAGGCATGACCTCTGCGCAGTACAGCGCCGCGCTGAAACAGCGCGGGGAGGAAAAGCTTGCGGAATATGTTGTGGCGGAAAGCGTGGAGGCGGCGGTCAGTACGGTGGGGAATCTCGTGTATGGAGTCGACTATGACCTGGGCGACAAGTGTACCTACCAAAACCACCGGCTGGGCGTTGCCTGCGACCTGCGGATCACCGGCATAACCGAGACCTATGAGAACAACACCCGCACAGTGGAAATCACCTTTGGTTCGGAAGAAAAGACGATATTGAAAAAGATTAAGAGAGGGGTATAAACCATATGGCACTGATCAGCGGAATTTTTGAAAGCAACCTGAACGAAGACGGCACCTATGACCGCGCGGTGGACGAGGAGTTTTTTGCGCGCTACCACGCGGCGTTTTTAAGCAGCGGGGTGTATCCCAAGCCGGCAAACAGCTTCCAGGTGACGGCGGACGGCGGGCTGCGGCTGCGTGTGAAACCCGGTAGTTGCCTCATCCAGGGATACTATGCCTATGACACGGCGGACGCGCTGCTGACGCTGTCGGCGGCAGGGATCTCCACGCGTACCGACCGGGTGGTCGCCCGGCTGAACAAAATCGACCGGCGCATAGAAATCGCTGTGAAAACCGGCGGAGCGGACGCCCCGGGCCTCACCCGCAACAGCGACGTATACGAGCTGGCGCTTGCGGATATCCGCGTTGCGGCGAACGCCCTGGCCGTCACCCAGGCAAACATCACCGACCAGCGCGCGAACAACTCGCTCTGCGGCTTTGTATACAACCCATTGCAGGAGGTCGATACGACCGACC
>CATNEU010000130.1 GCA_950097605.1 uncultured Oscillospiraceae bacterium
CCCTATATGGGTTTCAGGCCAACAAAACGGCAACAGCCAGACAGTGCGGCCAGACAAGACGCAACGCGTTTTGTCTCTTTTTCTGTAGGAGTTTGCTGCCCCGCTATGGTTAAGCGCCGTTTTGCTGCCAAAAAACGCTCATTCTAGTATCAAGAATATCCACATCATTCCGCCGCGTCAATTCATAAATTATACAAAAAATCACACATTTTATTGGTTAATCAACCATATTGTTACATCAATCTTTTACAGATTGCACAAATGTCTATTCTTTTGTTGCCACTGTGACCGGATTTTCTGTTTCTAACTGCTTTTTACACCATTCTATGACTTTACAATCCCGGTTATAAAAAGGCCCTTTTCGCCGTTTTATTTGTTTTTTGATACGATAGCAAAAAAAGTACTTGCATACGGAAAAAAGTTATGCTATAATTAAAAAGCCGATTCGGTATGAATTGGATACGGAGGCATAGCTCAGCTGGTTAGAGTGCCTGCTTCACACGCAGGAGGTCGCAGGTTCGAGCCCCGCTGTCTCCACCACGACGAATAAATCCGAACTCTATGCCTATTGGCAGCGGGTTCGGATTTATTGTTTTTCAAAGGATCTCTTCATAAAAAGCCGCCGCGGCCCGGAATGGTAATCCGGGCCGCGGCGGCTTTTATAGAGTTTGGGGTGCTTTCATTCGTCTGCCGGGAGCCGGCGTCAGCGGCCGTCCCGCACAATGGCCTTGGAGCCCAAATAGGTTGCAAGGAAATATCCGCCGTAGATCACGATTAAAAACGCTGCGACAAAGAGGATACTGCCAAGCGCATTGATGTCGCCAAACTGCTCAATTGCCCGGTTGGCCACCCGGATACCCACCACCGCATGGACCAGCGCGAGCGCGAGCGGCATCAGGAAATAGATGGCGATTTGGGTGAAAATGCTGTGGTTGATCATCTTTTTATCCACGCCGATTTTGCGCAGCAGGCGGTAGCGCCCCACATTGTCGGAGGACTCCGAAAGCTGCTGCAGCGCAAGCACCGCCGCGCTCGTGATCAGAAACACAATACCGATATAAATTGCGACATAGGAAATCGTGGTGGAGAGACCCTTTGCGGAGTTGTAGACCTCCAGTTTGGATTGGACTTGGTCGTAGGGCATCCGGTCGTACTCTTTCCCATATACGCCGTTGAGCGTATCAAAAAACGCGTCCTCTGCGGCGTCCGGGTTCTCCGCTCCGGCAGGATACTGTGCGTTCAGGATATACCTCGTGGAACGCAGGCTCTGCGCAACGCTGTCAGGTACTACGAGCGTTCCCGTATTGTTCTTCATGCCCTGGGTCATCAAGGTCTTAATAAAAGGTTTGTCGTACAGGCTGGAAAGACTGAAACCGCCAACCTGGAGGGTTTGCTGTTTCGCCGTAAATTCCTCGATGGGCTGGATCATTTTATCGTAATCCACCAGCACTGCATAGCCGTTCTCCCCCAGAGAGAACCTGCTCTCGTCCCCCGCCAGCGCCATCAGGGCGTTGTAGTCGCTCTCGGATATGATATCCACAGCGGTATCTTTGAATCTCTGATAGGCGTCGTCCGGCAAAAATTCCGGCTGCTCCGGCACAAGGTCGCCGTAACAGACACCGCCGTCGCGGAAGGCAAAGTCCACATAGCCGGAGGTGGAATCCTGAATAGGATAGCCGCTTTTTTCCATGCCCTCGGAAATCTTTTCAAATCTGCCGTCCTCCCTGTCAAACAGGGTAAAAGTCACGTCATAAGGCGAGGTCTGCTGCAAATCCTTGGTCAGCACCCTGCTCATGCCCATGCCTGTCGAAAGGGTGCCAATCGTGACCAGCAGCATAATGCAGATCACCGACATCGAAACAAACGTCGTGTTGATTTTACTATTGATTTGCCGCAGCACAAACATGTTCAGGTTCTTTAGATAAATGCGCTTGTTTGCCTGCACCACCTTGACCAAAAAGCCCGAAAGGGAGAAGAAAAACAGCAGCGTACCGACGCTGCCCAGGATCAGGGAGCCTGTAAATTCCTTGTCCAGCATCATCATGCCGTTGTGGATAATCATGGCGTAGGCCGCGCCCAGAAGCACCAGCGACACCAAAAACAGAACAACCGACACCCAGAGTTTGCGCACCTTGAGCGTTTCATTTTTGCGGTTCGCCGTCATCAGGTCGATTAGCTTGCATTTGGAAACGCTGATCCAGTTAAACAACATCACGCAGAGAAAAATCAGGCCGAAATAGAGGATCGACTTGACACAGGCGGAACCCGAAAACGCGAAGGTATAGGAGCGCAGGTCCACCTCAAACAGGTTGGCCGTGATGATTGAAAACGCCTGCGAGAGAAAGACGCCGAGCAGCAAACCCACCGCCATTGAAATGACGCCGATAGACACGGTTTCATACAGCAGAACGCGGGAGATGCCGCCTTTGTTCATGCCCAGCGTCATATAGATGCCGAGCTCTTTTTTGCGCCGTTTGATTAAAAACTTATTTGCGTAAATGATCAGAAATCCCAGGATTACCGAGATAAATACCGAGATATACCCCATCATGGATGTGAGCATTTCGATGATCTCGCGCTGGGCGCTGTTGAGGTCCAGCATGGCCTGCTGGGAATCCAGCGAGTTGAATACATAGAAGATGCAGATGCCGAAGGTCAGCGTCAGGAAATAAATCGCATAGTCCTTCAGGCTTCTGCGCACATTTTTGAGCGACAGTTTAAAATACATTGTTGGTGTCACCTCCAAGAAGGGTCACAACCTCGATGATCCGGTTGAAGAAGGTCTTGCGGGAATCGGTTCCCTTCACCAGCTCGTTAAAAATCTTGCCGTCTTTAATAAACAGGATGCGGTTGGCATAGCTGGCCGTGAAGGCGTCGTGCGTGACCATTAAAATGGTCGCCTGGAGCTCTTCGTTGAGCGTCTCGAAGGTCTCGAGCAGCATGCGGGCGGACTTGGAATCCAGCGCGCCGGTCGGCTCATCCGCAAGCACCAGCGAGGGGTTTGTCACAATGGCGCGCGCACTCGCAACCCGCTGCTTTTGTCCGCCGGACATCTGATAGGGATATTTTTGCAGCACGTCGTTGATCAACAGTTTGGAGGCAACCTCCTGCACCCGCGCGTCGATGTGGGAGGGTTTGGCCTTCAAAATGGTCAGCGCCAGCGCAATGTTTTCATAAGCCGTCAGTGTATCCAGCAGGTTGAAATCCTGAAAGATAAAGCCCAGCTCCTCGCGGCGGAACTTTGAAAGCTTTTTCATGCCGAGCTTGGTGATGTCCCTGCCCTCGATCAGGATGCTGCCGCTGGTCACGGTGTCAATCGTCGAAATACAGTTGAGCAGCGTGGTCTTGCCGCTGCCTGAAGCGCCCATAATGCCGATGTATTCGCCTTTGTGCACCTCGAAGCTGATGCCGTCGACCGCTTTGGTCACATTGCCGCGTCCGCCGTAATACTTTTCTATGTTTTGTACCTGCAATACTGTTTCCATCTGTATAGCCTCCTCGTTTGTTCTGTCCCTATTGTACCACGGCGGATATGGCGCAACCATTGCTTTTGCTTACGTCCGGCTTACAAAAACGTAAGCCTTCCCGGCAAAACGTCACATTTTGCCGGGAAGCGCCGTCCGCTCGTTTATGCAGCCAAACAAACGGAAAAGCCCCGGCCATTTTATCGCATGGCCGGGGCAAACCTATCTCACAACATTTGGGGGGTGGAAAGCGCAGGCCATGGAAAGCGGGCGGACTTGCGATGCGCCGCAGCGGGCCTCCGTTTATCGATAGAGGAAGATCCCCTTTTGCGCCGGCCCCACCAGCAGTTCGCCCTTATAGTTAAAGCGCGACCCGTGGCAGGGGCATTCCCAGGTCCTGTCGTCGGGATTCCAAGCAAGCTCGCAGCCCAAATGCGGGCATTTGGTCGTAACAACGAACACCTCTCCGCCCTTGTCCTTATATACGCCGACCTTCTCGCCCTCGAAGTCCACAACGCCTCCATGTCCCTCTTCAATGCCTGCAAGGGTCTCATCCGGCAGCGAAAAGGCGGTTGCCAGCAGCCGGGAAATGGATTTAGATGCATCCTCGATCAAATTTTCCATCGAGGCCGATACATGGAACCGCTGCGGTGAAAACACCTTTGCATGCGCGTTTTCTTTGCCTTCGATCTGGTCCGCCAGAATCTCCGCGGCAACCATCGAGCTGCTCATGCCCCATTTTTGGAAGCCCGTCGCCACATAGAGCTGCGGCGTGGATGCCGAATACTGCCCAATATAGGGCACCCCGTCGAGCGGCATGCAGTCCTGTGCCGACCAGTGCGCCAGCTCCTTTGCGTGCGGATACCATTCCCGTGCACGCGCACGCAGCAGTTCGTAGCTGCCGCCGGAGCGGTTCTCACCGGTTCGGTGGCCCGCGCCGCCAATCAGCACGGTGTTCTGCCAACTGCGCAGGGACCAGTTGTCGGTCCCTGTTCCGATATACATACCGTCCAGACCCGCATCCGGCTGCTCCACCGCCAAAACATAGGACCGTTCCTGGTGCATGCGCATAAAATAATAGCCGGGTGAATTGATAAACGGAAAATGGGCCGTCATCACAATTTGTTTGGCGCGCACCGACCCGTTTTGGGTACGCACGGTGGCTTCCCCAACCTCGAGCGCCCGGGTATTTTCATAGATCAGCAGGTTTTCGGCAAGCCGGCCGGCAAACTGCAGCGGATGGAACTGCGCCTGTCCGCCAAAGCGCACGGCGCCCTTCACTGCAAACGGAAGCCCAGTTTTGGAAACATACGAAGCATCCAGCCCCAGCAGCTTTGCCGCGCGCGCCTCCTCTTCAATCGGTCCCGTATCCTCGTTTGTGTAGACATAAGCCGGCAGCCGCTCAAAACTGCAGTCGATGTGCTCGGTTTCCACAAGCTCCGCAAAGCGGTCGACGGCGTGTTGGTTGGCCGCGGCATACTGTGCGGCCTGCTCCTTCCCAACCGCCTCGATCAGCTTGGCATAGCAAAGTCCATGCTGTGCCGTGATCTTCGCGGTGGTTCCCGCGGTCACGCCGCCGCAAATCCGGCCCGCCTCCAAAACGACCGTATCGAGTCCTCTTTTTTGCAGTTCAAACGCCGTCAGCAGGCCGGGCATACCGCCGCCGATCACGCATACGTCCGCCGTGATATCCCGTTTCAGCGGTTCGCGCCGTCCAATTTGCGCAGTCTGTTCCCAAAGTGTTTGCATATTGACTCACCT
>CATNEU010000131.1 GCA_950097605.1 uncultured Oscillospiraceae bacterium
AGCTCTAAATCAAAAGCCTTGAGATTCAACGCCTCTTGGTCAAGACGTTCAGAAGGTGAGGTTCCAATCGCTTGAGAGATTTCTTTATGATTCAAATCTTCCATCAATTGTTGGACCAGTGCTTGTCTTTAACAATGAGTTTGAAGACCTTGAAGAATTACAAGCACTGGTCCATCAATTGTTGGACCAGTGTCAGAGGCGAAAAAGCTTGGTATCCCGGTGGTTGCAATTGTTGATACAAACTGCGACCCGGATGAGATCGACTATGTCATCCGGGGCAACGACGATGCGATCCGCGCCGTCAAGCTGATCTCCCAGACGATTGCAAACGCAATTATCGAGGGCAGACAGGGCAGTGAAACCGCTGCGGAAGCAAAGGAAGAAGCAGCGGCTGAATAAGAAACCCAAACCGGAGCAATTTTGGTTTGAATGCCCGCGCAGAGGTTTGCACGGGCATTCTTTGTGAAAACCGTTGATTTGTTGAAAAAATAAACAGGAGGAATTACTATGGCATTCACAGCAAAAGACGTACAGGCTCTCAGAGAGAGAACGAGCTGCGGTATGATGGACTGCAAAAAAGCCCTGACCGAGGCAAACGGCGATATGGATAAAGCAATCGAAGTGCTGCGCGAAAAGGGCCTCGCGGCCGCCACCAAAAAGGCGGGCAGAATCGCGGCGGACGGCCTGGTGCACACGGTTATTGATTCTGATAAAAACGTGGGCGTCATCATCGAGGTCAACTCCGAAACCGACTTTGTTGCGAAAAATGAGACGTTTAAAGAGTTTGTCGACACCGTTGCCAAAACGGTAGTCGAAGCAAACCCGGCGGACGTGGATGCGTTGCTGGAAGTGAAAGCTGTCGGCACCGACATGACCGTGCAGGAGCTGCTGCAGGATAAAATCCTCAAAATCGGCGAGAACCTCAAGATCCGCCGCTTTGTCAGAATCGAAGGCACCACCGTTTCGTATATCCACGGCGGCGGCAGAATCGGCGTTATGGTCAACTTCGACGTGCCGGCCGAGATCGCTGCGAAGGCGGAGTTTGTAGAGTATGCAAAGGACGTTGCGATGCAGGTTGCCGCCGCGAACCCGGCTTACCTCGATAAAGCTTCGGTTCCGTCGGACGCAATCGAGAAAGAGCGCGAGATTCTCATGGCGCAGGCTGTCAACGAGGGCAAGCCGGCCAACATCGCGGAGAAAATGGTGATGGGCAGAATCGGCAAATATTATAAAGAAGTCTGCCTGCTGGAGCAGCCGTTTATCAAAGACGGCGATATCAGCGTTGCCAAATATACCGAGAACAAGAGCGGCGAGCTGGGCGGCCAGATCACCGTCAAGGGCTTTGTGCGCTTTGAGAAGGGCGAAGGCCTGCAGAAAAAAGAGGACAACTTCGCGGACGAAGTCGCCAGCATGGTGAAATAAGAGAGATTTCTTTTAATAAATGAAGAGAGGGGAGCCCGATTTGGGTTGCCCTCTTTTTGTTTGTGTTCTGCAATGATTATGCATGCTGGAGTGCGCCGGGGTATCTGCAGCCGGTTATTGGAGTGTGTACTTTGCAGCCGGCGTTTTTGATGCTTGCAAAACAGGCCAATTTATTGTAAAATGATATAAAAACAAAGGGTGTGCTGGTATTGTTAAAATATAACCGTATTCTGCTCAAGCTCAGCGGTGAGGCGCTGGCCGGCGACAAAAAGTTCGGTTTGGACTACGACGTTGTGACAAAAATCTGTAAAAGTGTCCGCGACGCGGCTGCGCTCGGCGTGGAAATCGGCATTGTCGTCGGTGGGGGAAACATCTTCCGCGGCCGTTCCAGCGGCGATATGGAGCGCACGCGCGCCGACCATATGGGCATGCTTGCAACCGTGATCAACTCGCTTGCCATTGCGGACGCGCTCGAGCAGTTGGGCGTGGATGTGCGCGTCCAGACCGCGATTGCCATGCAGCAGATTGCAGAGCCGTTTATCCGCAACAAGGCGGTCCGCCATTTTGAAAAAGGGCGCGTCGTCGTGTTCGGATGCGGTACGGGCAACCCGCTCTTCTCAACCGATACGGCCGCCGCGCTGCGTGCCGCCGAAACCAATGCCGACATCATCTTCAAAGCGACTATGGTTGACGGTGTGTACGACAAAGACCCCAATCAATATGACGACGCCGTCAAGTTCGACACGCTGTCGTTCAGCGAGGTGCTGAACAAAGAGCTTGCCGTGATGGATATGACGGCCGCGTCGATGTGCAAGGACAACGGCATACCGATTCTCGTGTTCAGCCTGGACGACCCGCAAAACATCGTGAGGGCCTGCGAGGGCGAGCAGATCGGCACACTGGTCCGTTAGCAGTGCGTTTGTCTCTACTAAACGGCCGGACCCGCTGCCGCAAAGCCGTGCGGCGCCGCGTTTGGACCGCTCTCAAACCAGAACAAAATAACGGGGGCTACATTCCCGTCAGGAGGAATTACTATGAACGCTGTATTCAAACCATATGAGGAAAAAATGCAGAAATCCGTCCACTCTCTTGCAAAGGAATATGATACCATCCGCGCCGGCCGCGCCAACCCTGCCATCCTCGACAGGGTTGCGGTGGACTACTATGGAACGCCTACGCCGATCAATCAAATGGCGGCGGTTTCGGTTGCAGAGGCGCGCATTCTTGTGATCCAGCCGTGGGACAAATCCACGCTGCACAGCATTGAAAAGGCGATTCAGGTATCCGACATCGGCATCAATCCAACCAACGACGGCAATGTGATCCGCATCGCGTTCCCGCAGCCGACGGAGGAGCGCCGCCGCGAGCTGGTGAAGGATGTCCATAAATACTGCGAGGAGTGCAAAGTCGCCATCCGCAGCATCCGCCGCGATGGGATGGATAAGTTCAAGGTGATGAAGAAAAACAGCGAGATCACCGAGGACGATCTCAAAGACTATGAAAAGCAGATGCAGGATTTGACCGACCGGTTCTGCAAAGAGGCCGACAAAGTCGCCGCAGACAAGGAAAAGGAAATCCTCTCGATCTGACAATATGCCCTGGGCCTATGAAAACGCGCGTTTCGTTTGAACCGCGCGTTTTTATGAGCCAAGGGAAATATGGCGGTCCGGTATGCGCCGGGCCGGGACACTACAACACGGCCGGTCCGGATATGCAAAGCAATCGGCGGGGCCGTACGGCGTCCGGTCCAGCAGGGCGCCGGGATATGGAGGCGGTTATGGGTATGTTTGCAAAGGCGCGGCCGGAGGACGCCGCGCGTGTTTTGCCAAATCACATTGGCGTCATTATGGACGGCAACGGCAGATGGGCCAAAAAACGCGGCCTGCCGCGCAGGATGGGCCATTCCAAAGGTGCAAAAACTTTTAAAGAGATCTGTAGATATTGTAACAAAATTGGTATAAAATACTTAACAGCGTATGCTTTTTCGACGGAAAACTGGAAGCGCCCCCAGGAAGAGGTGGACGCTATTATGGAGCTTTTGAAAGAATACCTGCAAGATGCGCACAACTATAAAGATGAAAATATCAAAACCCGCTTTATCGGGGACCGCAGCGCGCTGTCGGACGAGCTGGTGCGGCTGATGGAGGACGCGGAGCGCGAAAGCGCCGGCGCGACCGGCATGACGCTGAACATCGCCATCAACTACGGCGGGCGGGACGAAATTGTCCGCGCGGCCAGGAGCCTCGCAGAGCAGGTGAAAAACGGCCGTCTGCAGCCGGGCGATATCGACGAGGCAATGCTCTCCTCGCAGATGTATACGGCGGGGCAGGACGACCCGGATTTGATCATTCGGCCAAGCGGGGAATACAGAACTTCCAATTTCCTGTTATGGCAGTCGGCATATGCCGAATATATATTTATGGATATCCTATGGCCGGATTTTACACCCCGGCAACTGGAGCGCGCGCTGGCGGAATATGCGGGCAGAAACCGGAGATTTGGAGGGGTTTAGATGAAAACACGCATCATATCCGCGGCCGTGGGGATTGCCTTGATGGTTGTGATCCTGCTGTTTATCGACACGCTGGTCATCAACTTTGCAATCGCCATATTGGCGCTTCTCGCCATGTATGAGCTGCTGGTTGCAACCAAATATGCAGGCAACAAGCTGCTTTCGGCGGCGAGCTTTTGTTTTGTAGCACTGGTCCCGTTTTTCCGGCTGCCGTATTTTGCGGATATCCGCAAAATTGCCTGCTTTGCGTTCATTGTGGTGCTGTTTTGCATCCTGATTGCCAAGCATGCAGAAATGCGGTTTGAACAGGTCGGCATGGTGTTTATGCTGTCGGTCTGGGTGTCGTTTGCGCTGTCCTCGATCATTTTCATCCGGGACGATTTTGGCCGGGATGGATTGTTTTTGATCATCCTGACGCTGGCGGGCGCATGGATAGCGGATTCCGGGGCCTATTTTGTCGGCCGCTTTTTCGGCAAACACAAGCTCGCGCCGAATATCAGCCCCAAAAAGACGATAGAGGGCGCCGTTGGCGGCGTGTGCACCACCATCATCGTCTTTTTGCTGCTGGGCTTTGGATACACAAAGCTGGCGGCGTCGAATGGGGATATCATCAGCATGCAGTATCTCACGCTGGCGTTGCTCGGCATTGCCTCGGCGGTGTTGGGCATGCTGGGAGATTTAACGGCTTCGATTATCAAAAGACAGTGCTCAATCAAGGACTTTGGGCATATCATGCCTGGGCACGGCGGTGTTCTCGACCGGTTTGACAGTGTGCTGTTCGTTGCGCCGTTTATGTATATGGCGCTGGGCTACCTGCCGCTGATTACCCGGTAATTGCCTGAAACCGGATCGACTTTACAACGAAGGAGAGGCGGACGTTGCAGATGAAGAAATTCTCGATTCTCGGCTCTACAGGCTCGATCGGCACCCAGGCGCTGGATGTGGCGAGAAAGCTGGGGCTGCGCGTGACGGCGCTGACGGCGCATTCCAATACGGCGCTGCTTGCAAAACAGGCGCGGGAGTTCGGCGTTTCGCATGTCTGTATTGCAGACGAAACGCGGTACCAGGACCTCAAGACCCGCCTGGCCGATACAAACGTTGAAATCCTGGCTGGGGAGCAGGGCCTGTGCGAGACCGCCGCGCTTGCCGAGCCGGACATTGTGCTCAACAGCGTGGTCGGCATGGTGGGGCTGCGGCCCACGCTCGCTGCAATACAGGCAAAAAAGGATATTGCGCTGGCCAATAAAGAAACACTGGTGGTCGGCGGCGGGCTTGTGACCGAAAGC
>CATNEU010000132.1 GCA_950097605.1 uncultured Oscillospiraceae bacterium
TAATCGACGGCGTGACCGTGGCGACGGGAACCGAGTACACAATCAGCCGGAGCGGCCTCACGGTTGTGAGAATCTACGACGTGGCGGGCAACTACGGCGGCGTGTACAAGGCGAACATCGACAAGAGTGCGCCGGTGCTCTCGGCAGTGGTCGAGGGAACGAACAAGGCGGTGGAAAACGGCGCGACGGTGAAACAGAACGTGACCGTGAAAACCAGCAAGGCCTCGTATTTCATCGTGAACGATGGGGAGCCGACGGCGAGAGCGAACTTTGTGAAGCTCAAGGCGTCGGGGACCTATACGGTCAAGGCGGTGGATATGCTCGGCAACGTCTCCGAAGTGTTCACCGTGACAATTCAAAAGTAAATATGGGAAAGATGTAAAAACTGCTGTGCATTTGCAGAGTGGAAGCAACAAAAAGGGAACCGGCGTATGAAAAACGCCGGTTCCCTTTTTTGCAGTGGATCCGGATTATAATTCCCGCTGCAGTTTGCCGATGACAAGGCCCATACAGTAAATGCTGTCGCCCTCCCGCAAAGGGATATCGGCATAGGCGGGGTTTTTGGAAATCAACCGGTTTTCTCCAAGCTGTTTGATATACAACTGTCCGTTTACGATAAAAATACCAATCTCGCCAGGTTCCACAATCGGCTGGGATTTAATCAGCACCGTGTCGCCGTCCGAGAAATCGGGCTCCATACTGCTTCCCGAAACGGGAACTGCAAAATCCGCCCGCATGGTCATGGCGTTTGCCGGGGCCTGCACGGCGGTTTTTTGCACGTCGGAGAAAAACATGCCGCTGCCGGCCGAGGCGGGGAAGTTGTATGCGTCGATGCTGATGACATTGTCCTGCACGAGGGGAAAGACCGTGTTGAGCATGCGCTCATGCTCTTTGTCGAGAACCAGGTCCACCAGTTGGCGGCCGTGATCGTCCAGGGCACGGTATTTAAGCAGCAATTGCTGCTCACCGGCGTCTGGAGACGTTGCGGGGGAAGTGCCGCCAACCTGCGCTGCGCGCATATTGTCCTGAAACAGATAGTTGGCGTCGCATCCCAAAGCGCGAAAAAGCTCAAACAGAATGGGCTCTTTGGGAAAACTGATGTTGTTTTCATAATTGGAGATGGCGGAAATTGTCACGCCGACCATATCGGCCAACTGGCCGCGTGAGAGGCCGAGATTTTCACGCGCATCCCGTATGCGGTTTCCTATACTCATGATTCGACACCTTCTTTACTGTGATGGTACCATATTCTGTGCCGGAAATCAAGTTGTTATACAAGAAACTTGTAAAGAAAAGATTGACATTACAAGATAGTTGTGATATTATAGAGTCGTAACAGGAAACTTGTTAAATTATATGGCAACGACAACAGGGAAACGCACAAAGGAGGTGGATTTGCATGCGGTTTATACTGCCCGACGCGGCGTTGCTGCCGGTTGGCATTCTGGCTTCGCTCGCACTCAGTTGCATACTTTACTGGGTGCTGGAGGGCGTTTTAACGCTGGTGCGGAGATGGCGCAGCCGGTTGTGAGTGCACTACATAAAAAGGAAAAACTGTCCGGCAATCGTACCGGGAGAAGGGACGTATCCGGACGAAAGGAAGGGCTATGAAAAAGAAGCTTGTGCGCACCTCGCCCGATGCGTTCGCACGGCTGCTGCCGAAAACGGTGCTGTATGCCAGACCAGCGGACTTTGAAAAAACCGGGCGGCTCCGGCGGGTGCAGATCCTGCAAAAGTATGGCCGCTTTGCGCTTTGCGTCTATCAAACGCAGTGCGGCGCAGTACGGGAATGTTTTTTTCCAAATGAATTGTATCAAATAGAGGAGGAACAGAGATGGACAATGTTTTGAAATGTTTTGATGAAGTGACCAGTGCGCTGATGGCACTGCGGGCCAGCCTGATGCAGCGGGATACGGGGGAGAAACGTCCTTCAGCCGCTTCGGTGCTGGCGGCAAACGGTTTCCGCCGCTGCGGCGCGGGATTCAATTATCTGTGCAGGGCGGTGGAGCTGTATCAGGAGATGTCTGGAAAACCGGCAATTGGAAAGCTGTATGAAGAGGTGGCCCGGAGCTTTGACACGACGGCGCAGCGGGTGGAACGGGGCATTCGGCATGTAATTGAAAAGAATTTCAAGGAGCATCCGGAATACCTGTTGTTTTCCAGCTACAGCAAAAAGCCGCCGAACCGAGAGATTATCGCGGCGCTGCACTATGAGTGGGAGGAACTCTGATCCACGGACATTTGAGAAGGAGGGGGCATCATGGGCCGATATGAATTGAGCGAGCGCTATGAGGCGGCGATGCAGGAGGTTTTGGACCGCCTTTCAGCGGACGAGCTGGATAAAGCGCGGTTTGACGACCTGCGCTGCAAGCTGCTGGAACTGATCGAAAGCCTGCCGGAGGAGAATCCGGCTGTAGCGCCGCTCTATGGGATTTACAGCAGTTTGTGTCCCTTGTTTTCGCACATCCGGCGGTAACAGCCAATGCCGGAGACCGGGAAACGGGGGCTGCGCACAGAAAAACAGAGGTAGGTGGATATGGGCATTATAAAGGATTTAAACGATTGGGAGCGGGTGCAGGCTGCGTATAGCCGGTTGGCCAAACAGCCCAACCACACCTCCCGTGACCTCGAGCTGATGCAGCTATACCAGGCGGCGCTTTTGCAGCTTCGGGAAAAGACCAAGCCGGTACGGAAAGAAAAAGAGACGAACGGGGAGGAAACCCACCATGAATTTTAGAGTTCTGGCGGAAGAAGAGCTCAGAAACTATGCAGCGAAGCGGGAGACACTGGAGAGACTCCAAAAACAATCCGCGTTTTTGGGGCAGGTGGCCCAGAATTTTTATGGACAAATGGTCTTGCTGCCGGACCGTCGGGAAATCGAGGAACGGATCGAACGCATGCGCCGCGAGGTCAGCATGGTGGAGCGCGCGCTTCGTCAGCTCGACCGGCCGGAGTACATGGTGCTGGAAAAAATGTTTTTTCGGCCGGAAAAGCATGCTGCTGAGCGGTTGATGAACGATTTGGGATATGAAAAGGCGTCGATTTATCGGATGAAGGAGGAAGCGCTGATCAAGTTTACACGGAGCTTGTTCGGATTTGTGGAGACCTGAAGCGGCAGATCCCGTCCTGTGCCGGTGGGGACCGATAGAGAAAACGGCTGCTTGCAAGCTGGGTGGAACAGACCGGCTGGCAGGTTTTCGGTTTACCGGGAATCAACGCAAACACGGTCAAAAAAGCGGCAATGCTTTTTTGGCCGTGTTTGCGTTGCAGGAAAATTAACAATAACCTGGCCATCTTGCTTGCACAGATGTGCTATAATAAATACAATACCCTGTGTGGCAGTGGTAAAATTGATACGGACCAGGCCTGGAAGGCCTGCTAATCGGAGGATGAAAATGGCAAATGTATGTTTGCTGGCGCATACGCCGGCTCCTGAAAAAACTGTGGCGGCAGCGGCGCGGCTGTGCTATTCGCCGGCTTCAATCGGTGATTTAACGCAGAGCATCACAGAGGAAAAAGCCGCCGGCTTTGTGGAAATGCTCGCCGAGATCGGCCACGAAAGCCCGATCGAGCACGCTTCGTTTACATTTGGAATCGAGGGGGTTTCCCGTTCGCTGCTCGCGCAGATCACAAGGCACCGGCTTGCGTCGTTTTCGGTGCAGAGCCAGCGGTATGTCAAAGAAGGCGTGTTTTCCTTTGTGATCCCGCCCGAAATTGAACAGGAACCCGCGGCCAGAGAGGTGTTTTTGGAGGCCATGAAAAACGACGCCGCGCAGTATAACCAGCTTGCGGATATCCTGCAAGCCAAACACAAGGCGGCGTTTCTTGCGCGGGGACAGGACGAAAAAACAGCCGCGCGCAACGCCGAAAAAAAGGCGATTGAAGACGCGCGCTTCGTGCTGCCCAACGCCTGCGAAACCAAAATGGTGGTGACGATGAACGCGCGCAGCCTGCTCAATTTTTTCCGGCACCGCTGCTGCAACCGCGCCCAGTGGGAAATCCGAGACGTTGCCGAGCAGATGCTCCGTCTTTGTCTGGAGGCCGCGCCGCACCTGTTTGCGCATGCGGGCCCGCCCTGCGCCGACGGCGGCTGCCCGGAGGGCAAAATGAGCTGCGGCGAGATGGCCGCGGTGCGCAGGCGGTACCAGAGCCTGCGCGGCCGGTAAATACCGGCGGATTCGGATATTGCAGCAGGCCGGGCGGCTCTGATGCGTTTTGCATGCGGGGGAAGCGGTTTTTCTGAAATCCTTCCGCCCGCGCGCACGATTCTGCGGACAGCAGGCCGTGCGGATGGTATAATTGCAGAGATTTTCCAAATTCTATCTTTAGAAGGACTGGAAAACAGTGAGTAGTGGAAAAAGGGGACAAAGACAGATGATAGATTTCCGGGAAGTGACCATTTCCGACAAGGAATGGGTTGACGAATTGCTGCGGCGCTCCGACTATATGGGCGGCGGCTATTGCTTTGGCAATATTTTTATCTGGCAATATGGGTTTGAAGAGAAAATTGCCAGAGTGGACGACTTTTTTGTGGCCTCCATGGGATACGAAAACCCGGCCTTCTGTTTTCCCGCGGGCAGCGGCGACCTGAAAGCCTGCATTGAAAAGCTGATGCGGCATGCGGAGGAACAGGGCATTGATTTTGTGCTCTATGGATTGACCAACGAGACCAAAGCACAGCTCGAGCTGCTTTTTCCGGGGGAGTTCTCGTTCGAGGAAGACCGGGATTCGTTCGACTATATCTACAATGTAGAGGATTTGGCAACGCTGAGAGGGAAAAAATACCACTCCAAGCGGAACCACATCGCGCGCTTTAAGGACAACCACGCGTGGTCCTTCGAGCCGATTACACGGGACAACATCGCCGAGTGTATGCAGATGAACAGCAAATGGTGCGAGCGCAACGACTGTGAATCCAACAGCGACCTGAAGAAGGAAGCCTGTGCGGTTTCGCTGGCCTTCGAGCACTTTTTCGAGCTGGGTTTTGTGGGCGGCCTGATCCGGGCGGACGGCCAGGTGGTGGCCTATTCAATCGGCGAGCGGCTGAACTCCAATACGTTTATCGCCCACATCGAGAAGGCCTATGCCGACGTGCAGGGCGCCTACCCGATCATCAACCAGGAGTTTACGAGCTACGCCGCGGCGGGATACCAATATATCAACCGCGAGGAGGACATGGGCGCGCCGGGGCTGCGCAAAGCCAAACTCTCA
>CATNEU010000133.1 GCA_950097605.1 uncultured Oscillospiraceae bacterium
TTTCATCATATCGTCCACCTGCTTGATGCCCAATTCTTTGGCACAGGTCAGGCAATATCCCTCGTTGACGGATTTATCCCCTTCCATGTGCGCCATGAACACCACGGCGATTCGTTTTTTACATCTGCTGCAAATCATAGCTTTCTCCTTCAGCGGCCACGCCCTGCCTGGACCAGGCGGCGCCTGCCGACCATGAATTTCTCCGGCGCTGCGCCGGCACTCTATCGGCCCTGTCTATTTAGGAAACAGGCACGAATGAACGGATCTATATTGAGTTTTTGAATTTCCTATCAAGTCCATACACAAGTTGTACTCTCGATAGATGAAAAGAATACAACTGATTTTAAACTAAAATGTTAATTTTGTTTGAAAGCCTGCAAATACACTGGGATGTACATGCAAAACGCAAAGACCATGAACGCCGCTGCAACCAGCACGAGCAGCAGGCTCGCCTGGGCGCCGATGGACGGGAACGTGACGATGCAGAACATCACAGCGTAAAACACGCCGGTTGCAAGCTTTCCAAACCACATGGAGCCCCGGATGGTCTTGTGGTGCCGGAGCAGCCTGGCGCCCGCAACCAGCATGATGCACTCCTTGACCACAAAGACCGCCAGCAAAAACGCAAGCTGCGGCAGCTTTATGGCAACGGCTATGCAAACCGCCGCCTGGGTGAGTTTGTCCGCAAGCGGGTCGAGGATTTTTCCAAGCTGCGAGACCAGCCCAAACCTGCGGGCAATCAGCCCATCCGCGACGTCTGTGAGGCCGGATAGTACCAGTATGCCCGATGCGGCGTAAAAAACAGGCTGAGTCTTGGCGGTCAGATAACAATATAAAAACGCGGGAATCAGAAGAATGCGGAAGAGCGAAAGCAAATTGGGAAGATTTCGTTTGATCATGTATGGTTTCCTGCCTTTTTGTGTACAGATAGAATCCAGTGTGGATACGGCGGACGCACCACCGGGCGCATCGGTGAATCTATACCGCTATTGTAGCATTTTGAGATTAACAAACGGGTTAAAATTATAAAATATTTTGAAAATAAATGTGTTCTGGATCACTTCTTCATTCACAAACGGAATTTGGTTATTCGTCAACAGCACCGCGAGCCCGAGCAGAACGGCCAGCAGATACACCACCAATATCCCCTGAAAAAAGCCAAGCGCGCCGCCCAGCAGCGAGTTGACGCCGCCCAGCAAAGGAACCTTGCTGATAAACCCGCAGAGCCTTGCAATGTTGCGCACCAGCGCGAGGCACAGCCCAAACAAAACGAAAAACAACACAATGCGCAGCAGGCTGATCACCACAGGCGCACACAGATAGTCGGCAACCGCAGGTCCAATGTTCTGCACGGAAGTTTGCAGCGAATTGTCGATCTGCTGCACCGCGCCGGGATTGGCGTCCAGCCCAAACCGCACAACGTTTCCAATGATACCGGGCAGCGAGTCCGCAAATTGGCTGACGGCGCTCACCGCGTCGGTCACGCCGACCGAAGGCAGTATGTTTTTGTCAATATACGAGATCAGCCAGGGTCGTGCAAACTCGTGAAACACCCATCTTGCGCCGAGCTGGGACAGCGTGGACGCGATAAAGCCCGAAATCAGATAACCCAGAAAGGACAAAACCGTGCGGACAAAGCCGCGGTTTGCAAAGTGCGCGATTGCCCAAATCACAACTGACACCAAAATGACATCGTATAAAATCGGAACAAACCTGTCCAGCCCGGCCACCTCCTTTTTGCACACCGCTGAATTTAGGTTGTTTGGTTCTACTATAGCATATTTCACAGGTATTAGGCAATAACCGAGGGTCAATATTTGGACAACCGCGACAACGGGCCGGTGAAAGTGCACAACCCTGTTGCAAAAGCGCCGCTGTGAGGAATGCACAGCGGCGCTTTTATGGTTCTCTGTTTATAATTCTGTCTTCTGGTCTGTCGCCCGGGCTGCGACGGAGATGTTTTTTTAGAAATTTCTTATAGCTCTTTGATGCATCTATCCTTTAGTTTGTCGCTCAGGCCGCGACGGGCTTTGTTCTTTTTTGCTTTGTCCTTCTTAACCTTTTGATGCATCTATCCTTTATTTTGTCGCTCGGGTCGCGACGGGCTTTGTTCTTTTTGCTTTGTCCTTCTTAACCTTTTGATGCATCTATCTTTTAGTTTGTCGCTCGGGTCGCGACGGGCTTTGTTCTTTTTTGCTTTGTTTTTCTTAACCTTTTAATTCCTCTATCTTTTAGTTTGTCGCTCAGGCCGCGACGGGCCCATCCTTTTTGGCGCAGCCCAAAAAGGATGCAAAAAGGCTGGCCAAGGGGGCTAACGGGCCCCTCCAATGGACGGTACGCCGTACACAGCGCGGCAAAGGGCGGCGGCGCGACGGTCGCGGGATGGTTGGATGTAGGTCGGGAGCCCTGCCCCCTTCGCGATCCCCGTTCCAGGAGGGAAGTTAAGCCGATAGAAAAAGGTTTGCTGTAAAAGAGGGGAACAATATGAAATAGCCCCTCCCTTGCAGAGAACCTCTTAATAGCGTCCCCACTCGGGTACGGCTGGGGATTGTTAAGGGGGCAGGCCCGCGACTCTGTGCCGCACCTCCTGCGGGCGCTGTTCTCCCGCGTAGCAGGCGTTCTTTGCGGCGTACAGTCAAATGGAGCGGAGCCGTTAGCCCCTTTGACTGAGTTTTTGCATCCTTTTTTCTCACAAAAAAGGATGGGCCCGTCGCGGCCCGAGCGACAGACTAAAAAATAAATAAATCTATACGCTATAAAACCAGAAAAAAGTGTCCGATTAAAATTTTACTATCGTTCGATAGTAAAATTTATACAATGCAAAAAACCAATGTATAATGGCATCGGACGCAGTCCGAAAATACTTTAAAATAGGGAAGTGAGAACATGCCAAAATACCAAATCAACAGACAAGTCCCCTGGGCGGAAATCCTGCGTATCCAGCGCTGGCATTTGGAATTGCGCATCCGCTGTCTGCGCGACGGATGCAGCAGCCTTGCAACGCTCCAGCCCGGCATGCTGCGGCATAACCGGCAGCGCCTGCAAACCAGCTACGACGCCTATCTTGCGCTGCGCGCCTTTTTGGGCTATACGGCAAAGACGGTTGTGTGCGAAAAAGCGGAGGCTCTTTTGAAGCAAAGCCAACCATGAGCGAAGGCGGCCTGTAAGGGCCGCCTTGTTTTATAATTCTTATGCAGGAACAGGGGCGGACGCATGATGCGTCCGCCCCTGTTCTTTATATAGTACAAAGGAGGAAGATACCAAACCCTAGGCCGCCGGTCCCAGCGCGTTTTTGCCGGTATACTGGCTTTTCTTGAGCACGTATTTAAAAAAGTCCTCGGTGCTGCGGTCGTGCGGCCGGTTGTAACGGTTGAGCCGGTAGAGCTGGTCCGGCTGGCCGGACTCGATGTAGTTGAGCTTTTCCTGGCAGGAAAGCGTCACCTTAAAGCCCATCTCCTTCACAATCTCGTCCGCCTGGGAGCAGAGATAGCCAAACGGAAAGGTGAAGGTGGTGGGTGGCTCTCCCAGAATTTCATGCAGTTTATCCTGCAGCTTGCCAACATCTTCTTTAAACATGGCCTTGTATTCATCGTCGCTCTCGCCGGCCTTGATGCGGCAGCCCTTGCGCCCCTTGTCGTTGGTGTGCATATTGTAGGTGTGGTTTTCGATTTCCACAAGACCCGAATCGCTCATCTCCTTCACTTCGTCCCAGGTCACATGCGCGTAGTTGATCCCGGCGTCGTCGGTTTCGGAGAACTTCTGGGAGTGTATGCCGATGATCGACAGCACTGCCTTCATGTTGTACTTTTGCAGCAGCGGGTAGGCAAAACGGTAAAAGCTGAGGTACCCGTCGTCAAACGTGATCATGATGGGCTTTTCGGGCAGGTTTCCGGTTCCCTCGGAATAGGCAATCAGCTCGTTGATGGAAATGGTGGTATAGCCGTTTTGCTGAATGAACTGCAGGTCTTTTTCAAACTCGCCGGGCGTGATCGTGAATTTGCCGAGCAGCTTGCTTTTTTCGAGGATGTGGTGATACATGAGAATCGGCAGCTCCACGCCCTGTTCGGATGCATTTGTCAGCACCGCACCGCGGCTGTTTGTATAGGCAAAACCCACAAAATGCAGCGCGACACCCGCAACAATTGCAACAGCCAGAAAGATACCGGCCAGCTTATAGTTGATCTTGATTACCAAGTCGGCCACCTCCGCATAAAATCGGGCCGTGTCCGCTCTGCCGGATGTGCTTTGTGCTGCCGGTTCGCCGGGCGTTTGCCCGGCGCATATGGTTGCAGGGCACAGGTCCATTTTCATATCTATGCCCCGACGCCGGAGGTTATGCAACCATTTGCAGAGTCGGTCCTAGTTGCGCCACAGACGGATCTTGCCGCTGTCGTTGAGGTTTTTGAGAATGATGACCGTGAGCGGCGCCAGCAGCATGCCAAGCACGCCGAGCACCTGCAAGCCAAAATACATGGCGAACAGCGTGACGAGCGGATGCAGCCCAATCGACTGCCCCACGATTTTGGGCTCGATGAAATTGCGGATGACCGTAATGATCCCATAGAGGATCGTCAGCGACACGGCAAAGCGGATGTTGCCGCGCACCGCCTCAATGAGAATCCAGGGGATTACAATGCCCCCTGTGCCGATAACCGGCAGAATATCGAGCAGCGCGATGATTCCCGCAATGACGATTGCGTATTCCACACGCAGCACCGTAAGCCCGATGGCGAGCTCCAGAAAGGTGATGACCATTAGGATCACATAGGCTTTGACCAGTTTGAACACCGAATGCACCAAATAGTCCTTGATATCAAAGGCGAGCGCGCGGTGCCGGTCGTTTAGCTGGCGCAGCAGAAAACTCAAAATCTTATGGTAATCCATGCTAATGAAGATCGAGGAGATAATCATAAAGCAAAAGCCCAGCAGAAAGCCCGGCACCTTGGCTGCGAAGTCGGTCACCCAGCCCACCGCGCCGGCCGAGAGCTGGGAGACGGCGTTTTGCACTGCGTCGAGCGAGGAGGAGAGGATGTTTTGAATACCGGTCGCGGTATCGGGCGAAAAGCGGTCGAACAGGCTGCCGATCGAGAGAGAGGCTTGGGACAGCACCGGTTCCACCGTTTGTGCGTAGAGTTCCGGGAAGGTTTTGAAAAACTGGGCGGTTTGGATCACGAGCTGTGAGCCGGCAAACCAGAGCAGCAACCCAAG
>CATNEU010000134.1 GCA_950097605.1 uncultured Oscillospiraceae bacterium
TTGGAACACCTTCCTCGTTGTGGTCCAGCTCGGCTCCATTCTGGCTGTCGTAGTGCTGTTTTTTCACAAGCTCAACCCGCTTTCCCCCAAAAAGACCAGCTTGCAAAAGAGGGAAACCTGGTCGCTCTGGGGCAAGGTGCTCGTTGCGGTGGTTCCGGCCGGCATCATCGGCGTGCTGTTCGACGACAAGATCAACGAGATCTTCTACAATTGGCAGGTGGTCGCCGCAACGTTGATTCTCTATGGCGTGCTGTTCATCGTGGTGGAGAGCCGCAAACGGAAATCCAGAATTGGCAGCTTTGGCGACCTCAGCTATAAAACCGCGCTGATTATCGGCGTGTTTCAGGTGCTTGCCCTGATCCCGGGCACCTCCCGCTCGGGCGCGACCATCATCGGTGCTGTGCTGCTCGGCTGCTCGCGCTATGTTGCGGCGGAATTTTCGTTCTTCCTGGCCGTCCCGGTGATGTTTGGCGCAAGCGGCCTCAAGCTCGTCAAGACCGGACTGGACTTCACAGGCCCGGAATGGGCGATCCTGCTGATCGGCATGATCACGGCGTTTGCCGTCTCGCTGCTGGCGATTAAGTTCCTGATGAGCTACATCAAAAAGCACGATTTCAAAGTGTTCGGCTGGTACCGCATCGTGCTGGGCGTCGTTGTGATTCTCTATTTCCTGTTCCTGGCCGCCTAGCGACCGTATGGAAAGTATAAAAAGGTATAAAAAGGCGCCTATCGCACGATAGGCGCCTTTTCCTCTTCTCCGCCCAGTACCGCTGTTTTACCGGCAGGCAGCAAAGCCCTTGCGCCGCAGAGCGGGCAGACCATACCGGTGTACAGGCCCTCCGGCGCCGGTCCGAAGGCTTGGATTTCGCCGAGGTTTTTAGAAATAAACTTGCCGCAGAAAAACCACATCTCGCCATACGGTACTTTTGTGGTACTTATTTTGCTTGACTTCCTACACAATACGTGTTACTTTGTAGGCAAGATAGCTTCCAGATTTGTGATTCATTCACTAATTTGGTAGCTGCAATACAGAAAGGAGAGGATACCAATGGGCTGTTTTCGTATACGGATCGGAAAAAAAGAATGGAAAACAGTGGACGTGCCCTAGGCGGTCGCACTTTCCGCCGGGGCGGAAAGGGAGGAAAAGGAATGACCAGTCGACTTAAAAAGATACTTTGCATACTTCTCAGCATTTCAATGTTGTGCAGCATTCCGGTCTTTGCTACGGGCAGGGAAGCGGCCGGTGAGGAACCGATCCCCGTTTCCGTTACGACCTACCCCGAAATTACGGATGAGGATGCGCTGTTGGAGCTAGCCGTTGAACAATATGAAACCCGCGGAATCTCAGAATACTCGGCATATGCCGATGGGTCTGAGGACGAAGTCGTTGCCAGACAAGTTCTGAAGGAGACGGAATATCCTGATGGTACCGTTGTGCAGGACGTTGCCACCACCACGTTGGCTGTGCTTGACGACAATCAGCAAAAGATGGATATTGCTAAGGCTGCCCGAACCACAATTTACGACGTTCCTATAGATAAAACAGGCAACGCAAGCGGTGTCTACGCTTCTATGACGGTGTATTCTAAGGTCTATTTTGAAAACGATAATACGGCTTGGGGAGCCAGATACGCGATGGTTTACGATATTAAAGTATCGGCCACAAAGACAACCCCCAATGCTTCATGTAGCCGAATACGTGTAAACTATCTTGTTACAGAGATGTCTTATGCGCATGTTGATGAGGAAACCACCTTTAATTCTCCTGCCAGCGGACAAACATATCATTACTTTACCAAAAACAGCAACTATTTTTTGGCGAATTACCCATGGTCTATTGTAGCATCTGCCAACGTCTATACCTCTAACGGTCAGCAAATATATATAAAAGCTGATGTTTAAATCGGCTAGTTTTTAGGCTACTTCTCAATCAAAAGGCCCCCCGTGGACACACATCCACGGGGGGCCTTACCATACATAGCAACCAATTATCTCTTGCTGAACTGCGGCGCACGACGTGCGGCTTTGAGGCCGTACTTTTTACGCTCTTTCATTCTCGGGTCGCGGGTCAGGAAGCCCGCTTTTTTCAGCAGCGGACGGAGCTCCTCGTTATACTGGAGCAGCGCTCTCGAGAGGCCGTGGCGGATGGCGCCCGCCTGGCCGGTCACGCCGCCGCCGGCGACGTTGCATTCAATGTCGAACTTGCCGAGCGTGTCGGTCAGCGCAAGCGGCTGGCGGACGATCAGCTTGAGGGTTTCCAGGCCAAAGTAATCGTCGATGTCTCTGCCGTTGACCTTTATCGAACCTGTGCCGGTGTAAACTCTCACACGGGCGACAGAGTGTTTTCTTCTGCCGGTGCCATAGAAATATGGTTTTTTATCGTACATGATCGATTGCCTCCTTTACAAAAATTAGAGCGTCCAGGCTTCGGGTTTCTGAGCAGCATGGTTGTGCTCAGCGCCTCTGTAGATGCGAACACGGGTCAGCGCCTGACGGCCGTTTGTCGTATCAGGAAGCATGCCCTTGACAGCCAGCTTCATCGCAAGCTCCGGATTGGTCTTCATGAGCTTGGAGTATTTGACCTCTTTGAGGCCGCCGATCCAGCCGGTGTGCCGGTAGTACACCTTCTGCTCGAGCTTTCTGCCGGTCAGAACCGCCTTTTCTGCATTGAGCACGATCACGTGGTCGCCGCAATCCACATGCGGGGTGTAGGTGGGTTTATGTTTACCGCGGAGCAGGGTCGCAACGGTGGCCGCCACTCTGCCGAGCGGTTTGCCGGCTGCGTCCACAACGTACCATTTGCGGTTTACTTCGCCTGCTTTTGCCATATAAGTCGACATTTCGCTTTCCTCCTGCAAATTGATCTTCTGGTTGGAACGCCCCGTTTCGCACCGGGGCATTCGGTCACGATGCCTATTATACCGTACGCAAAATGGGCTGTCAAGGCTTAAATAGCCGATTTTTTAAAATACAGCCCTTTATCTCTCAAAATCTCTCGTTATTGCTTGATTTCTCTATGCCGCTCGCCCGCCATTTCACTTTTTGACGACGCCGTGCCGAATCTCCCAATATCCTATTGCCAGGGTAGGCATATGTGGTTTATAATGAAGAAACAGCCGCAGTACGGCAGTGTGCCGGCAGCGCGGGCAATCCCGGCCATACGCGGCACGGCTGCCAAACACAGCCGTACAGCGTTTCCAATCCAGGCTACAGAATAGGAGAAATCGTATGCAATCCATGCTAGGCTATATGCGCAAGGCCATTCAGGAGTACCAGATGATCGCCGACGGCGACCGGGTCGCCGTCGGCGTCTCGGGCGGCAAGGACTCCGTAGTGCTGCTGGCGGGCCTCGCGCGGCTCCGCAGCTTCATCGGCATCCAATACGATGTGGTCGCGATCACGCTCGACCCGGGCTTTTCGGGCAAACGGACCGACTACGGCCCGATTGAAGCCCTCTGCCAAGAGCTCGGCGTTCCCTACATTGTCAAGCGCACCGGCATCGGCGAGGTGATCTTCGACGTTCGCAAGGAAACCAACCCCTGCAGCCTCTGCGCGCGGATGCGGCGCGGCGCGCTGCACGACGCGGCCATCGAGGCCGGCTGCAACAAAATTGCGCTCGGGCACCACAGCGACGACGCCACCGAAACGCTGCTGATGAACCTGTTCCGCGAAGGGCGCATCGGCTGCTTCTCGCCCGTGACCTATCTCTCCCGCAAGGATATCACGATGATCCGGCCAATGGTGCTGGCGCCGGAAAAGGAAATCCGCGCGGCGGTGCGCCGCTGCTCGCTGCCGGTGGTCAAAAGCCAATGCCCCGTGGACGGGCACACCGAGCGCGAACGCACCAAGATCTTTTTAAACGACCTGGAGCACAGCGATCACGGCGTGAAAAAACGCATCTTCGGCGCGCTGCGCCGTTCCGGCATCGACGGGTGGTGATGAGAAATTGCTCTACCTATCCATCTACATCCTGGTATGGAGTACCGTCGCGCTGGTGCTCTGCGGCGTGGACAAGCGCCGGGCCGTCCGGCGCCGGTGGCGCATCCCTGAAAAAGTGCTGTTCGGTGTCTCCGCGGCGGGCGGCGCGCCGGGCTTTTGGATCGGCATGCTGCTGTTCCGGCACAAAACGCGGCACTGGGCCTTCCGGCTGGGCATTCCGGCCCTGTGCATTTTGTGGGCCGGCGTTTTCTATCTGGTCTGGCGGTATGCGGCATAGCGGCGCAGGAGGGCAACCAGGCAGAGACACCTATCGTGATCCGGCCAAAAAGGAATCCAATTACATACAGACGAAACGTCTGCGTGTAATTGGATTCCTTTTTGCTCTTGACCAGACGGCGCCCGCGAACGCGCGGCCAAGCCGCCGTTTGCTATGACTTCTTTTCCTCCATCGCCTTTTTGAGCGCAAGGGCCATGGCGCTCTGTCCGGCATTCTCTTCCTTTTGCTGGCTGTGCAAATACTGCTGCACATATTTTTTGGAAACGCCCTTGCCCGCCCCGGTCTGCTCGTGGAACTTATCCGCTTTCTGGCGGAAACCGCAGCGGCAGACATAGCACTTTTTCTCGCCGGTGCCAAACAGCTCCATTCGCTTGTGGCAGTTAGGGCAGCGCGCGTTGGTCTGCATGCTCACGTTTTCGCGGTGCCCGCACTCCCGGTCCTGGCACACCAGCATCTTTCCCTTTTTGCTGTTGACGCTGAGCATCTTTTTCCCGCAGACCGGGCAGGGCGTACTGGTCATATTGTCGTGCACGTATTTCTCGCCGCTGTCCGCCACGGTTTTCACAAGGCCCTTGGCATATTGCCGGATCTCGCCAACGAACTTCTCCCGGTCGGCTTTGCCCCGGCTGATCGCCTCGAGCTGCTGCTCCCATTTGGCCGTGAGCAGCGGCTCCTTCAAATCCTGCGGCACCAACTGGATGAGCTGCATACCCTTGGAGGTCGGCACAATCGCCGTGCCCCGCTTCTCCACATAGAACGAGGAGAACAGCTTCTCGATGATGTCGGCGCGGGTGGCCGGCGTGCCGAGGCCGCCGCCGATGAATTCCTGCATCCGCTTGTCTTCAATAAACTTTGCCGGATTCTCCATCGCCGAAAGCAGCGTGGCCTCTGTGTACCGGGCGGGCGGCGTGGTCTTGAGCGCCTTTAACTGCACGCTCTTGCACCGGAAAGCGTCCCCCTCGCAGAGCGTCGGCAGGGTCTGTTCGTC
>CATNEU010000135.1 GCA_950097605.1 uncultured Oscillospiraceae bacterium
GGCCGGTGCTCGGATCCGAGCAGGTCGAAACAAACGGCTCGACGAACCAGGACGTTGTGGTGCGCGCGGACGAGGACGCACGGTTCGAGCTCGACGGCGTGACAATAGAAGATTTCTCGAGAGAGCTCACCGTGACCGAGCCGGGACGGCATGTCGTGCGCGCCTACGACAAGGCGGGCAACCGCTCTGCGGCGTTTGTGTTCACGATAGAAAAGAGCGTGCCGATTTTAAGCACCAACTTCTATATTTTAAACGGCGTGACAAGGTACAATGTGGCCGTGACGGCGGACAGGCGCGTGGACTACTATGTAAACGGCGCGCTTGTGGCGGAGAACGAATACCGCTGCAAGTTCCTGGACCCGGGCGTCTATGAGGTCAAGGCGGTCGACGCGGCGGGCAACGAGTCCAAAACGCTCAAGTTTGAAATCCGCCGGTAGCAATGGGTTTACAGCCCGCGCGGCGGTACAATACGGAAAGAAAATAAGGATGATAAAACACGGCGGCCCGCTGCAAGGGGCGTTGGGCCGCCTGTGTTTTTGGAAGGAGCAGTTAGGATGCAAATAGGAAATCGTTTGAAACGTTTCGGGGCCTATTTGGTCAGCTTTGCAATGGTTCTTTCCCTGTTTGCGGGTATACAGTTGCCCGCTAAGGCGGAAACGTCGGCAAACCTCGCGCTGCACAAGCCGGTGGAGGTCTCCAAGCTGGAGGTCGACGACGGCCGTATGACCGGCGAGATGGCGGTCGACGGCGATATGAACACCCGCATTTCGTTCGGCTATGAAAATGAACAGTATTTTAAAGTGGATTTACAGGACGTCTACCCAGTCAACCAGATTGTCATTCGGTTTCACGAGCTTCCAAACGCCTATCGCGTGCTCGTGGCCGAGACCGACGAGGAGGACGCCTATACCGAGGTGTTCCGTGCGGAGGGCTGCAAGGGCGGCACCGCGGAAACCCGGACCATCAATTTTACGACCACCAACGCGCGGTATGTCAAATACGAGCAGTTGGAAAACTGGTACAGACCCGAACACGATCACTATTATGGCGGCAACTTTTGGGAGTTTGAAGTGTACGCACACGACACCCCGCAGTACGGCGAGCAGGACAACCTGGCGCTGCACAAGGACGTGACCGTATCGGGCCTGGAAGTGGACGACGGCAGGCTGACCGGCGAGATGGCGGTCGACGGCATTGTCTCTGTAAACTCGCGCGTCTCGTTCGACTCGACCAAGGACGAGCAGTTCTTTGAAGTCGATCTTGGGGAGGTCTACCAAATCGGCCGGGTCGTGATCAACTTCCACGGGCGCACCCCCTACCGTGTGCTGGTCTCGGCCGACGGGGACACCTACACCCAGGTGGACGAAAAGACCGAGGTGGAGGACGGTTCAACCGGTATTGATGAAATCACCTTCGACCCGGTGATGGCGCGGTATGTCCGGTATGAGCAGATCCGGCGGTACTGGCATACGGCGCAGGAATGCTACTACAGCTCTACGTTCTATGAGTTTGAGGTGTATCCGGCCTTTAAGGTTACCGATCCGAAGCAGAATATCGCGCTGCACAAGCCCGTGGAGGTCTCGAAGCTCGAGGTCAACGACGGCCGCATGACCGGCGAGATGGCGGTCGACGGCAATATGGGCACCCGCGTATCGCTTGGATACGACAAGGAAGAGTACTTTGCCGTGGATCTCGGCATGCTCTACGACCTGAACAAGACCACCATCCATTTTAACCAGAAGCCCAGGCACTATCTGCTGCAGGTTTCTACCGACGGCAAAAACTATGAAACGGTCTACGACTCCGGCGCGTTAGCGGGCGGTACGTCCGGCGCCGACACCATCGAGATGCGTTCGGTGCGCGCGCGGTATGTCAAATACCAGCAGCTCGACACCTGGACGCAGCCGGGAGACCAGGACTACAGCGGTAACTTCTGGGAGTTTGAGGTCTATGCGGACGCATGGAAGAGCGCCAACCCAATCGGCGAGCTTGCGGGCGTTGCGCCGGCCCTTTCGGAGGATGGCGCCAAGCTGGTGCTTCCCGCCGTTTCGAGCGAGGAATTCACCGTCGGCATCGGCGGCAGCGACCACAGGGAGATCATCGACTTAGACGGCAATGTGTATCAGCCGCTGGTTGACACCACGGTCAACCTGCTCTACCGTGTGACCAGCAAGGAGGACCCCGAAAACACCGAGCTGTCCACAGAGAATGTGCAGATCCTCGTGCCCGGCAAATACCAGCCCGAGGAGGGGGATAACCCCAAACCCAACGTGGTGCCGGGCCTGCAGGAGTGGAAGGGCGGCCAGGGCGCATACACGCTCACGGCGGACGCCCGCATCGTGTATGCGCAGGACAGCCTCGCCGTGACTGCCGAGACGCTGCAGGGCTTCTTTGCCGATATGGTCGGCGTAAAGCCCGCGGTTGTGCAGGGCGAACCGCGCGAGGGCGACATCTATCTGGCGCTGGATAACGCGCTTGCGATGCTGCGCACCGAGGGGTATTTGATGAACGTCGGCGCGCGCGTGGACATCTCCGCGGCCGATCCCAAGGGCGTGCTCTACGGCGGCATTTCGGCGCTGCAAATCCTCTATCAGGACGAGGGGCGCGACAACATCCCGCAGGGCCTTGCGCGCGACTATCCGATGTACGACGTGCGCTCCGGCATGCTGGACGTAGGGCGGATGTTCCTGCCGCTCGACAGTGTGCGGGAAATCACCCGGTACATGGCGTGGTTCAAGCTCAACGAGATCCACCTGCACATCAACGACGACGGCTCCGACGCGGGCTTCAGAGTGGAGAGTAAGCTCTACCCGCAGATCAACGAGGGCCAGCCCTACTACACACAGGAGGAATACAAGGCCTACCAAAAGGAAATGAAGCTCTATGGCGTGGACGTTGTGACCGAGATTGACACCCCGGCGCACTCTTCGGTATTTGCGAGGGTCAAACCTGAATACCTCTCCTATCCGAGCCACATCGACATTTACAATCCCGACGCCGTGCAATTTATCCAGAGCGTGTACAACGAGTTTTTGGACGGGGACGACCCGGTGTTCCAGAGCCCGTATTTCCACATCGGCACCGACGAGTACGATAAAGCCCACTCGGAGCAGATGCGCGTGTATACCGACACGATGATCCAATACATCAATTCCAAGGGGCTTACCCCCAGGCTCTGGGCGTCCACCGGTGCGACCGGCTTTGCGGGACAAACGCCGATCAGCAACGAGGCACAGGCGCATATCTGGAACCCCTCCTGGGCCAACGCGGCCGAGATGGCCGCCGAGGGCTACGATCTGATCAACACGACCTACGGCTATTTGTACATTGTGCCCGGCGGCTTCACGGGCCAGCCCGACCGCCGCGACATCTCGACGCTCTATGATAAGTTCGAGGTCAACGACTACACGCTGTGGGGCAACGGCGTTGTGCTGCCGATGGGACATCCCCAGACGATCGGCGCGGAGTTCACCATCTGGAACGACGCCATCTGCGGCATGTCCGACACCGATATCTTCGACCGGTTCTACGACTATATTGCGGCCTGCTCCGAAAAGACCTGGTTTGGTCCGAAGGAGGAGGGCCAGACCGCCGATGAGTTCCTCGAGAGGCTGGCCGAGGTCAGCCGCCGCGCCCCGAACGCCAACCCCGGCCACCAGGTTGAGAGTGTGGGCGAGACGGTTGCCAAGTTCGACTTTGAGAAGGACACATTTACGGCCGACCAGAGCGGCAACGGCTATGACCTGACGATGAACGGCGTGGAGCGGAAAACCCAGGGCGGCAAGTCCTACGCGGCGTTTGACGGCGAGAGCAGCATGCGCCTGCCGTTTGGCACGCTGGGCTTCCCCTACACCATCGGCATGGATCTGTATTTGGATTCCGCAACGCCGGCGGACGCAACGTTGTTCGACGGGGAGACCGGCAGCTTCTACTTCAATGTTGACGGCACGGGCAAAGCGGGCTTCAAACGCTATCACTACACCTATGTCTTCGACTACGAGATCCCCAGGGACAAATGGGTGAGCCTCGTGCTCGTCTGCAACGACACCAATACCTACCTGATCGTTGACGGCGTCAATGTCGGCGCCGCCAAGTTCCTGGATTCCGAATACAATTTCGGCGCCAACTACAACCAGCGGTCGAGCACCTTTGTAACGCCGGTGGATTCAATCGGCGCGGGGCTCATAGGCGGCATCGACAACCTTGCGGTTGCCAACGCCTATATGTCCAAGGAAATCATCGACGAGGTGGTTTCCAGCAGCGGCAACCTGGCGCTGCACAAACCGGTTGAGGTTTCCAGCCTGGAGGTGTCCGACGGACGGTTCACAGCCGAGATGGCCGTGGACGGCGACATGTCCACCCGCGTCTCATTCGGCTACGACGATTACCAGTATTTCAAAATTGACCTGGGCAGGACCTATGCGCTGAACCAGGTGAAGATCTATTTTGGCGAGCTGCCGAACAAATACGAGGTGTACGTCGCGGAGGTGGACGAGGAGGACGCCTATGTCAAGGTGTATTCCGACCTCGCATGCCCGGGCGGTACATCCCGTAACGACACAATTGATTTTGCGCCGGTCAACGCGCGGTATGTCAAATATGTGCAGCTTGAAAACTATCTGCACGCAGGACTCGGTGACCACTACAGCGGCAATTTCTTCGAGATTGAGGTGTATGGCGCCGATATCGGGCAGATGCAGGAAATGATCGGCCAGGCGCAGGCACTGTACGACGCTACACCGGCGAACCAGGTGGACAAGGCGGCCCGCGACACGCTTGCCGAACAGATTGCAGCGGCGAAGGCCATGCTCGACTCGATGGATTTCACCAAGGAGACGTTCGACAGGCAGTTGCAGGCGCTCGCCTTTGCGGTCAAGCGGTTTGAAGAGGCGATCAACCCGATTCCGGGTCCGGAAATCTGGGGCGCGCCTGAAAACGGCGTGACGCGCGGCAGCGGCGTGCGGCTGATGGCCGACAAAACCGTGACCTGGACCGTCAACGGCGTGGCACTCGACCGAAAGGGCGCCAACTTGCTGCTTTCGACCGAGGGAACCTACGAGGTGTTTGCGACGGGCGACGACGGCGGCGTTTCCGAAACGCTGCGGTTCGCGATCGACCGGACCGGGCCGGTGCTCGGATCCGAGCAGGTCGAAACAAACGGCTCGACGAACCAGGACGTTGTGGTGCGCGCGGACGAGGACG